>JBFLXP010000006.1:10163-24069 GCA_040757315.1 Nitrospirota bacterium | reverse complement strand
CACCGAAATCTCAAATCTCAAATCCGAAATCTCAAATCTCGGTGCTCCGCACCAATCCGTTCGACTTGCATGTGTTAGGCACGCCGCCAGCGTTCGTTCTGAGCCAGGATCAAACTCTCAAAATTAACTTTAAACGGGGCCTACTTCTCAGTTTTCAAAGAACATCTCCGCAACCCTGGGGGGTCGAACTTCCGAGGCTTTCTCCTAAGTGGGTGCCCTGGCTGATGCTTAGGCTTCCCCTCTGCCTTCCGGCTTCGGGGCGTGCTCACCACAACCGCACTTCGGGGCTCCCTTCGAATGAGTGTTTCTCTCAGCTCGCCTTAGCCCCAAGGTGTTGCAGAGAAAAATTTAGGCTATACCAAGTAGTATAGCCTAATCTGAACAACTTCATAACTACTTGGACGCTTCTACAATTATGTATCTCTCATCAGCATCCTTAATTATAGAATAGCATTTTTTGAAAGATAGTCAATGGACGAATATGGTTTATTATAGCCGATTATGGGATAAAATTTCAAAATATTTTAGATTATAGCCCTAATTCTCTATTTTTCCCAGGAAAAAATCCGATGACACCTATTATCTGACTTCCGATGCGAAGAAATTATCACGCCTTTCCTTGCCGATTGATGATTCCGGGCCATGTCCGGGAAGCACGCTCACCGAGTCCGGCAACGACATGAGCCGCTTGAACGATCCCTTCAATTCTCCAAGACTCCCGCCGTGCAGATCAGTTCTTCCGACCGAGCCTGCAAAAAGGGTATCTCCGGTGAAAAGCATGCTCTCGCCATACAGGCATATCCCACCGGGGGTATGACCAGGCGTGTGGAGCACTTCGAATCTCAGTTTCCCCACAACCAGAGAGGCCCCTTCCTCGGCCAGCATGTCAGGCTGAGGCAACGGCTCAAACTCAATCCCAAACACCAAGCCTTGCATTTCTATGTGGTTATACAGTTCAAGATCGTTCCGGTGAAGAACTATTTTCGCGCCTGTACCCTCCTTGATCTCGGGAACAGCAGCCACGTGGTCGAAATGCGCGTGTGTACACACGATATATTTCAGATCAAGTCCTTTGTCTTTAATAAAGTCGAGAATTCTGTCGGGTTCGTCTCCGGGGTCGACAACGAAGGCTTCTTTGCTGTCTTCATCGCCGATGACGAAACAGTTATTTTCCAGGGGCCCGACAACAAACTTTTGAATTATCATAAAATAGCTCCGTTTAGAACTTTTTTTGACAGATTTAATACTATTCGATAGAGAGTAGGCAGGTCAAGAGATGGCAACCACTATTCTTTCGAAAAAGAATTAAGTATGGATTTCAGATGACGGAAATCTAAAGGCTTTAAGAGAAAATGATCTGCTCCCGCCTTTAAGATATCGTTCTTTCTGTCATCCACGCTCATTCCTACAATAACCATGGACATATCCAGATCTCTGACCTTTCTAGTAAGAGCAATTCCGTCCATTTCCGGCATATTGACGTCTGCGATTAGAAGATCAAATGATTTTTCTTTGAGTATTTCCAATGCTTCTCTTCCGTTTTGTGCCGTAATTACATTATACCCAGTAGATGAAAGGAAATCTGTAAGAAGCATTCTGATCCGGCGGTCATCATCGACAATCAAGATTGTTGGCCGTATGGGGTCATTCATGCATTCTATATACAACTATTGGTTGTTTTTGTCAAATGCTTATTACAACCACCGGATGATAGACTTTAGATACCTTGCAGATTCAGAATCAATAACGCTTTTTTCGAGGAGAGGTTCCGGATGTCAAAGAAGTCCAGGAAAGATATCGGCGAGGCGCTTAGAAGACACAGGCTCGCTGCCGGCATGTCCCAGATGGCACTCGCTGAAAAGATCGGCGTTTCCTATCAGCAGCTGCAGAAGTACGAAAAAGGGATCAATAATATTTCGGCTTATCGCCTCAAACAAATATCAGAAGCACTGAAGGTCCCCGTCAATAGTTTTCTGGAGGAAATTGGGTCCGAACATGTTGCAGAGGAAATGAGTGAATACGGTCTGAACAAAGAAGAAAAGAAACTTCTCGACTTTTTCCGCAGAATCGATAACGAAGATATAAGACGCGGCCTACTCCGTGAACTGAAGGGGATTGCGGAAATAATGAAAAAGACATAAGCTTTCTTCTGTTTCATCTTTTTTTGAATTTCTTTCTGACAATCTCCGCTAAATGCAATAATTCTTCACTTTTTAGAAGATAAGTTATCAAGAGGTACGTGGTAAAGCACAAGATAACCGAACTGCTGAGAAACGTCGCCTTTTTGAATGTGTCCCCCGGCGTCTGCCAGAGGTTCCCGTGAAGAAGGATTCTTCCGACAATTCCCATCACGAACGATGCGAAAAGGATCTTCAGGAAAGAAAGCAGAATCCTCTTCGAATCGACCCGTTTTAGCTTTTTTCTCAGAAAGAGGAAAAGCAAAGCGAAATTAACCCACGATGCCAGTGAATTCGCAAGGGCGAGTCCGCCGTGTTTAAGAGGATTCATAAATACGATACTGAAAAGCACGTTTGCAGCGAGGGACAGCGCCGCTATTTTGACAGGTGTTTTCGTGTCCTGCATCGAATAGAAGCTTGCCGTTACGACCCTTACTCCGACTATAGACCATATTCCGACTGAATAGAATAGAAGGGCCTCGGCCGTACCCACGGTTGCCGCGTAATCGAACTTCCCTCTCTGAAAGAGGATATTCACTATGGGTTCTCTCAGAGCGATCAATCCGGCCATAGCAGGCACGGCGATGAAGAAGAGAAGTCTCAACCCGAACGAAAAGTCTTCCCTCAGCCGGTCGTAATCGCCTCGTATTGCGTGTTCCGAAAGCGTGGGAAGAACCGCCATTCCCATCGCCACGCCGAATATCCCGATAGGAAATTGTATCAGCCGCATAGAATAATACAGGTAGGTGACACTGCCTTCCGGCAGGAACGATGCCAGTATGGTGCTCACGAAAATGTTTATCTGGGCGACCGCCATTCCCATCGTGGCTGGCAGAATGAGGACCGCCATCTGTTTGAGCCCGGGATGTCCGAAATGGAATTCAGGCTTCAAGCTGTATCCGTGCCCGAAAAAAGAGGGCAACTGGAAGGCGAATTGCACAAAGCCGCCGAAGGCAACACCGGCAGCGACTGCAGCGATCGGCTGCGATGTCATGGGAGCAAAGAGAAGGATAGCCGCTATAATCGATACGTTCAGCATTGCAGGCGCGAGGGCCGGAACAAAAAACACCCTTTTTGTATTCAGCGCACCCATGGCAAGAGCCGCAAGGCTTATGAATAAAAGAAAGGGGAACATGATCCTCGTCAGGAGCACGGTCAGGGAAAACTTTCCGGGATCCGAGACGAAGCCCGGTGCAATTACCGTAACTATCCCGGGTGAAAAGATGACGCCCACTACGCAGACAAAGACGACGACAATTGTGATGAAGGTAAAGGTTGTCCTGACAAGTCTCCGTGCTTCTTGTTCTCCCTGTGTCGTCCGGTGTTCGGTGAGGACGGGAATGAATGCGGAAGACATGGACCCCTCGGCAAAGAGTTCTCTCAGCAGGTTGGGTATTCTGAAGGCGACGAAAAAAGTGTCCGCGACGCCGGTTGCCCCAAAGAAACCTGCCAGTATCATGTCCTTGACATAACCGAGAACGCGGCTGATGAGAGTTGCAGCCGACATCAGGCCCGCAGCCCTGGCTATGTTTGCTTTTTCATCTCCGCCGGCCATAAATAGTTCTACCCCGATTCACAATGATTCTGATCAATCAGAGCAGATGCGGTGCCGGAGCGGCTTTTAGCCCGATTCTTATCGGAATCGAGAATGAGTGATGATACTGCATCTGCTCTGATCCTCCGCCAGTCGTGAATACTCCGGGCTATCCGCAGCTTTCCTTGATCGCCCTGACACTTCTTGTCTCCCCGATAAGGATCACAGCGTCTCCAGCCTCAAGGATTTCATCATCCGAAGGGTTGAAGAGATATCGTTCCCCTTTTCTTATGGCGGCAATAGCTATGCCCTGATGATCGGTGATGCCCGACGACTTCAGAGTCTTGCCCCTGATCGGGCAGTCGGCAGAAATCACGATATCCTCAACACGGTATGTCTCCTCGGGGCTTTTCAGCATCTTGTCGAGAAATGTAACGGCTTCGGGTCTCACCATTTCCGACGTCATCCTCAGTCCGCCGATGAATTCAGGCAGTACGACGCCGTCTGCTCCGGCTTTTTTCATCTTGTGCTCCGATTCGTCTTCCTCGGCCTTTGCTATGATTTTCAGACGGGGATTTATCCCTTTTGCGGTCAGTATGAGGAGAAGATTGTCGGCGTCCGTGTGAAGTGAACAGAATATACCCTTGGCCTGTTCGGCATTCGCAGCCCTGAGAACAGAGCTGCTCGTTGCGTCTCCTTTTACTGCCAGCACCCCTCTGTCGGACAGTTCTCTGCAGACATCCGCATTTATGTCTATGGCGACAAGGGGACGTCCTGTTCTCCTCAATTCTTCTATGATATGCCTGCCGATTCCGCCGATGCCGCAGACGATATAGTGCCCCTTTAATTTGTCGATGCTCCTCTCCATTGTTCGCCTCCTCAATAATTCACTCAATTCGCCCTCAACCAGGAAAGCCGTAAAGGTCGATATCCCGAATAAAAGGATCCCCATCCCGAATATTATGAGAAATATCGTGAAGAATCTTCCCGCAGGTGAAAGTGGATTCACTTCCATATATCCGACAGAGGCGATGGTGATAACGGTCATATACAGCGAGTCGAGAAACCCCCATCCCTCGATCATCATATATCCCGAGACGCCGAATACGAAAACGCATAGGAGCAGCACCAGCGCCAACCTCAGTCTCTTCAGGATCATGTTGAGGATTATAGCAGAATTTCCTCCGGTAACCCATATTATCATTCATGTCTGTCCAAAATAAGTAGAATATCATGCAGGAAACGAGTGATATGGCCCAATTTCTGCAGTCAGATCACGGGTTGTCTCGATGAAGCTGAAGACGAAGCGAAAGACTCACTTGCGAATTTGGTGAAAACATTATGTTCAGATAATGGCATGCACGCAAACTAAGGTAGTTTATCTGGCTCAGAGATTGAGCCATGTCACTATATCAGATTTTTTTTGCACAGCCATGGCTCCAAATATATTACAGGACGGCTTCATCATGATTTGCCAAAGATGCATGCATTTTTATAAAATCCGTCATGGGCATTCTCCATGAAATCGTCGCGAAAAAAAAAGAGAGATTGAAAAATCAAAAATCCCTGCTTTCTCTGCGCGACATAAAGGCGCGAATCTACGATGTCGCGCCCCCCATCGACTTCCGTGGGGCGGTCGGGCGCTCTGCCGGGGAACGCATTAAGTTGATAGCCGAAATAAAAAGGGCCTCGCCCTCCAGGGGAATCATCAGGCCAAGCTTCGATCACCGGTTGATCGCCGCTATATATGAAGAAAAGAATGTCGATGCTGTTTCGGTTCTCACGGAAGAGGATTTTTTTCAGGGGAGCCTCCTCTTTGTTCCCGATGTAAAGCAGATCCTCACGAAACCCGTCCTCAGGAAGGACTTCATTCTTGACGAATATCAGATCTACGAGTCGAGAGCATACGGCGCCGATGCAGTGCTCTTCATTGCTGCCATACTCGGGAAGAACCAGACTGCCGAGTTTATCCATTTGGCCGGAGAGTTGGGCCTGTCCGTGCTTTTTGAGATACACGACTTTGAAGAACTTGGGATGGCCCTTGACACAGGCGCCAAGATTATCGGCGTCAATAACAGAAATCTGAAGACGATGCGTATCGACACGCTGACGACCCTCCGTTTAAAAAGGGAGATCCCCGCGGACAGGACCGTCGTAACCGAAAGCGGAATCAGGACAAGAGAGGACGTCCTCAGATTTGAGGAGGAGGGCATCGATGCAATGCTAATCGGCACCTCCCTGATGGAGGCTGCCGACGTCGGCGGTAAGATTGATGAGTTGACGGGCAGAGTGTGATACAATTAGGATGTGGCGGTCAGAGTCAAGATATGCGGCATTACTAACATTGACGATGCGCTCGCGGCGGTCGACTTCGGCGCCGACGCTCTGGGCTTTGTCTTCTTCCGGGACAGTCCTCGCCGCATATCGCCTGAAGCGGCGGCGAACATTTCCCTCAAACTTCCTCCCTTTATCGTAACCGTTGGGGTATTCGTGAATGAAAAGCCCAAATACATCGATGAAATCGCGGCGCGGGTGCGGATTGATGTTGTACAGCTTCATGGGGACGAACCTCCTGAAAGTTGCTCCTTTCAAAGACCCGTTATAAAGGCATTACGCGTCAAGACTCTCAACAGCCTGGATCCCCTTATCCATTACAGGGACAAGGTTTCCGCCTTCCTGCTCGACACTTTTTCCCCCGATCTCCCCGGCGGAACCGGCCAGATTTTCAATTGGGATATCGCCGTCTATGCGAAACAGTTTGGTCCCATCATTCTCGCCGGCGGGTTGACGCCTTCGAACATTGCCGATGCGGTTCGACGCGTACAGCCCTACGGTGTTGACGTAAGCAGCGGGGTGGAATCAGAGAAGGGAATAAAGGACCGGCGGAAAATGAAGGCGTTTATCTCACGGGCAAAAGCAGCCTGACAGTTCCTATCTTTAAGCTTCTATCTCTCTGCTCTTTGCTCTCAGCTTTCAGCTCTTCATCCCGGGCTGTGCATCCGGACACACTCTCACAACCGTCTTCACGTTCCCTCTCGGATTAAAATCTCCAATAACCTCCAGAAACCTCGGTCTCAGTTTCTTTTCCAGTTCCGCATAAATCTTATTAGTCGCTTCTTCGTGAGATATGAAAGCATCGCGGTAGGAATTGAGATAGAGTTTCAGAGACTTCAATTCCACAATCTTCTTGTCGGGAATGTATCGTATCCTTATCACAGCAAAGTCGGGATAGCCCGACCTGGGGCAGAGACAGGTGAACTCCGGGAATTCGATGCTGATTTCATAGTCCCTTTCGGGGTTTGGGTTCTTCCAGGTTTCGAGCGCCGCCTTCTTTATCGCTTTCTCGCCGTATTTCATACTCCTGAATTTGTTCCCTTTCTTTTTCAAAGCATCCCGGTCAAAAATCAGTTTTAGTATACCACGCCTTGACTTTATTTCCCGCTGGAAATTATAATGGAGGTTCGAAATTATGGGAACGTATACCACATATCATCCACATAAAAAGAAACGGAAAAAGACTCATGGCTTTCTGGAACGGATGAGCACGTCGGGAGGGCGCAAGGTCCTCAAAAGGAGAAGATCCAAAGGGCGTAAGAGACTCGCTCCTTAATGCCGACGGGACTGCGCTCGCTGACGAGAAGACGGGATTTTGATTCGGTTTTTCGCGAAGGTATAAGCCAGACTTCAAAACATCTCGTCATATACGCAAGACCGAATGAGCTTGAGATAAACCGCGTAGGTCTTGCCGTGAGCAGAAAAGTCGGAAAAGCCGTTGCGAGAAACCGGATACGCCGCCTTCTGAGAGAAAGCTTGAGAAAGGTATTTGCAGATGTTCCGCGCCGCCATGATTTTGTGCTGATCGCAACGCGGCATACTGCAGATGGGACTTTCGATGATTTTGTCCGCGAAATGGAGAGGCTTGCTAAGCGCTTGTATGAAAAGAATTCTGATATCCGTCGTCGAACTTTATAGGTATTGCATTTCGCCGTTAATTCCCGTGAGCTGCAGGTTCAGTCCGTCCTGTTCCCAGTATTGTCTCGATGCGATCGATAAGTACGGCTCTCTGAAGGGCGTCTATCTCACGCTGAGAAGACTGATGCGGTGCCATCCCTTGCACCCCGGCGGATACGATCCGGTGAAATAACTATGGAGAAGAGAGCCCTCATCGCGGTAGCCATATCGTTTACGATCCTCCTTGTCTATCAGTTCTTCTTTGCGCCCAAGGAGCAGCAACCGGTAGTCCAGCCGCCTGCAACTGTTCAGGAACAAGAGAAACCTGCTCCCTCGGAACCTGTTCAGCCAGCTCTTCCCATGCCGAAGCCTGCAGAGGCGCTCGCCGAAACAAGAGAAATCAAGGTGGACACAGAACTTTATTCGGCGGTCTTCTCGTCCCTGGGTGCGACAATAAAACATTATGAACTGAAAAATTATAAGGATAAAGACGGAAAGAACGTTGTTCTCCTGAAAGAGCGTGGCGCGGTGCCTCCTCTGGGAATGGGATCAAAGGACGACTTTGATTTCGCGAACGTCAACTTCAGCGTAACAGGAAGAGACCTTGTGCTGAATAAGGACGCTCCTTCCGGCTCACTTACGTTTGAATACTCGGAACAGGGGATTTCCGTGAGAAGGACTTACACCTTCGGCAATGACAATTACCGCATCGATATCAAAGACGAGGTTTCCGGATTATCGGAATATTGGATGGCTCTCGGCTCGGATTTTGGCATCCACGACAAGACGGACACTTCAGTCCACGTCGGTCCGGTTGTACTGCAGGGAACGGACAGAAAAGAATTCGATAACAAGAAACTTGGCGAACCCGCGAGGCTGACGAAAGATCTCAGATGGATAGCGCAGGAAGACAAGTATTTCTTCGCTTCGCTCGTGCCCCTTTCCCCTATGGAAGAAGCAAAGATCTGGCAGTATAAGGACTCCCCGGTGTCGGCGTTCAAGGGCAACGTAGGGACTAACAGCTTTATCCTTTATGCAGGTCCGAAAGAATATGACAGACTGAAAAACCTGAAGGTCGGACTCGAGCATATCGTCGACTTCGGTTTCTTTTCGATCCTCGCCGTCCCTCTGTTCTGGGTCCTTAAATTCTTCTATCAGTTAATCGGCAACTATGGGTGGGCGATCATTCTGCTGACGCTCGTCACACGAATACCCTTCATCCCGCTCATCAACAAGAGCCAGAAATCCATGAGGAAACTGCAGGAGTTGCAGCCGAAGATGGCTGAATTGCGCGAAAAATTCAAGAAGGACCCTCAGAAGCAGCAGCAGGAGATGATGGGACTATATAAAAAGCATAAAGTCAATCCTGTCGGGGGATGCCTTCCCATATTGCTTCAGATACCCGTTTTCTTTGCGCTCTATAAGATTCTTCTCATAGCTGTGGAACTGCGTGGCGCTCCGTTCATGCTCTGGATACAGGACCTATCGGCGCCTGATACTCTTTTCGGGCATATCCCGGCATGGTTGCCGCTGATCGGCGGTTTTGCGGTCGGCCCGCTCCCCATCGTCATGGGCGCCACGATGGTCATCCAGCAAAAGATGACTCCGACATCTCTGGATCCGACGCAGAACAAACTTATGATGCTCATGCCGATTGTTTTCACGTTCCTTTTCCTCAACTTCGCCTCCGGCCTTGTAGTCTACTGGCTTATGAACAATATCTTCAGCATAATCCAGCAGTTCTATGCGAACAGAAAAATCGCAAAAGAAGCTGCACAGTAATTCCCGGTCATTGACCCTTAAATGTGTCGCTTTGAAGTTAATTCATAGAATATGTTTTCCGTGATCCGGCTTTAGAAATCGAGCCATGTACCTTGATCTCCATCATGTACCTGTTAGTTTTGGACAGATATGCCACTGCGGTATACTAAAATATGTTTTCCCTTGATGACACGATAGCCGCTATATCCACTCCCCTCGGCGACGGGGGCATAGGAATTGTCAGACTGAGCGGGAAGGACGCCGTCCGGATCGCCGACAAGATTTTCTCCTCGCCCAAAAAGAAATCGCTACGGGAATTCAAAACATACAGAGCCACATACGGTCACGTCGTTGATCCGACGACCGGTGGAAGGATTGATGAAGTCCTTCTAATGATTATGCGTGGGCCGCATTCATACACGAGAGAGGACGTCGTCGAGATAAACTGCCATGGCGGCATGATGCCGCTGAGGGATACACTCGAACTCGTCCTTCGGCAGGGCGCCCGCCTCGGCGAACCGGGAGAGTTCACGAAGAGGGCGTTCCTGAATGGACGGATCGACCTCAGCCAGGCCGAGGCTGTGCTTGATCTCATCCGTTCCAAGACCGATGAAAGCAGGCGGATCGCGATCGAACAGCTTGAGGGGGGCCTCTCTGAGAGAATAACGGCGCTGAGAGACGGCCTCACGGACATCTGCGTCAATGTCGAAGCATATATCGACTTTCCAGAAGACGAGATCGAGACTGCATCGAAGCAGGATATGACTGCTGCATTAACCCGGATCATCCAGGACCTGAGAGATCTGGCGAAGACCTATGATGAGGCCAGGTTTTTCAGGGAGGGGCTATCCACTGCCATCGTGGGAAGACCGAATGTCGGAAAATCTTCTCTCCTCAATGCACTTCTTCAGAAAGACAGGGCGATAGTTACCGAAATTCCCGGCACCACTCGCGATGTGATCGAGGAGTATCTGAACATAAAAGGGCTTCCTTTGCGCATTATGGACACCGCCGGCATCCGGCATGTGAAAGATGTGGCAGAACGGGAAGGCGTGAAACGCAGTCTGAAAAGCATCGAAAATGCAGACCTCGTCATTGCCCTGTTCGACGGGAGCGAGCCTCTTAAGGGAGAGGATTTCGATGTCATAGAAAAGGTTAAACATAAGAATACTATTTATGTTTTAAATAAAAGTGATTTGCCGGAGGCTGTTGATATACAGGGTTTTTCATCCTTCATGCCCCATTCTTCGTCCTTCCTGAAGATTTCCGCAACAAGAGGAGATGGTATCCAGGCGCTGAAAGAGCAGATTTTCTCGGCTTGCCTAAAAGACTGGAAGGAAGAAAGAGAGGGCGTTGTCGTCTCCAACCTGAGGCATAAGACGGCTATCGAATATACAAGAACGGCCCTTGAACGTGGCTCATCCGCACTTGAGGGAAATCAGCCGCTTGAGATTGTTGCGCTGGAACTGAGGGACGGTCTTGACAGACTCGGCGAAATCGTCGGGGCTGTCACGACTGAGGACATTTTAGACAGAATCTTCAGTAATTTCTGCATAGGGAAATAGACCTTTTCATTGCAAAATGTAAAACGTAAAATGTAAAATTGAAAGTTGTGGATTCGCTTTCTTTGCTTCTTTTCTGATTACTGTTTACTGCTTACTGTTTGCTGTTGTGCCGGTGTGGTGGAATTGGCAGACGCGCCGGACTCAAAATCCGGTGGGGGCAACTCCGTGTGGGTTCAACTCCCACCACCGGCACCACATAAAATCAAGGAGTTAGAGGCCATCATGAACCGCTTTTAACTCTTTTCTTTTCTCAGGTGTCCAAAAAGTGTCCAAAGTGAATATGCCGTTCAGCTTGTCTACCACCTCTTGAATGTGACCTTTTGACAGGTGAGAATAACGCATATAGTCATCTTGATGTCTTTATGACCCATCAAATATTGAACGAGCAACAAAATATCGCTTTTACAGAATAATGTGCTCATATTGAGTAAAATTACTCAGTCAGTGAGTAATTATTGACTTTACCCTTCAAACGGTGCTAACCTTTTCTCATGGAGTTTGAGCGGTCTCTTGTAAAGAAACTTGCCTCTTCCCTCAGGAAGAGGCTCCCTGTCTTTCAGGTGCTTATCGGCCCCAGACAGGTCGGCAAGACAACCATCTCCCGGCAGGTGCTCAAAAAACTGCCCTATCCGTCCGTCTACGCATCGGCGGACAGCCCTCTGCCACCAGGTCCTGAATGGATCGAAACGCAGTGGCGTCTTGCGGATTTCGAGGTGCATAAGACCAGGAAACCGGTTGTCCTCGTCCTCGACGAAATTCAGAAGGTAAGGGGATGGAGCGAAAGTCTGAAGCTGCTTTGGGACCGTACGCAACAGGAGGGAAAAGATATCCGCCCGCTGGTACTCGGCTCCTCGGCATTACTGCTTCAGGAAGGGCTGACAGAAAGTCTTGCAGGCCGCTTTTTTTTGACGCGCTGCCCTCATTGGTCATTTGGGGAGTGTTCGGCTGCCTTTGGCTGGGACCTGACAACATGGCTATATTTTGGCGGATATCCCGGCGCAGCATTCTTCGCTAATGATGAGCAACAGTGGAAGCAATATGTCACGGATTCCCTTATAGAAACCGTCCTGGCCCGGGATGTGCTCCAGATGCAGAAGATCGCCAAACCCACGCTACTGCGCCATCTTTTTGCTTTGTCGGCTTCCTTTCCGGCCCAGATATTCTCATATAACAAAATGCTCGGTCAGCTGCAGGATGCCGGCAATACTACCACCCTTGCCCACTATCTCAAGCTCCTTGAGTCAGCCTTTCTCGTAAGTGGGATAGAGCTTTTTTCGAGAGGGCAGGCGAGAAAACGCGGGAGTAGTCCCAAGCTGATCCTTTGGAACAATGCCCTGATTAACGCACTATCGTCCAGAACGTTCCAGGAGGCTGTTGGCGATACTTCATGGTGGGGACGGCTTACAGAGAATGCTGTCGGGGCGCACTTCAGTAATGGCCTATCAGGGACAAGCTATACCCTCACATACTGGCGAGACGGTGACAAAGAGGTAGATTTTGTCTTAGCAAAGGGGCCATCGATCTGGGCGATAGAGGTCAAAAGCGGAAGAAGCGGCAAGATGTCGGGTATAGAAAGATTTCGGGCAAAGTATCCCCGAGCAAAATCTCTTGTTGTGGGTGGCACCGGCATTCCTCTTGAAAAATTCTTCTCGGAATCACCCGAGCTATGGCTTCAGAATTAAGCGTCCCCTCCGCTCGCAGTCCATATCTCTTGAACATCAGCCTTCATCCTGTCATACTCCTTCGGCTTCCATCTGTTATCACCGCCCATTTTGTGCGGCTTGCACAGCGGACATGAGCGCTTCTTCTTTTTCATCCTTTTCCTGTTTAATCCAAGCCCCATCAGATCATTCCTTATAAGTAATTACATGCGCACTCTATCTGGCCCCTCTGATTTTCTGCCCGAGCAATACGGACGGAAAATCCATCCTGGCAAGAGATTCCATTTCGCTTTCGTACGGCAGCTTTTCCCGTGGGACGGGCTCCGCTGCCTGCCACTTTCTCTCGCCGATCTCATAAAACCTGTCAATTGCCTGCTCAATCACCATGCGATTAATGCTTTCGGCGTCGAAAGTGATATGCAGACCTATGCCATATCTATATGAAGTATCGAGACTAAATGATTCGTAAATCACAGGAGGCTCATTGCGAGCTATCTCGTTTTCCAGCTTTTCCCAATACTCTCTAAAAGATAGGCCGTTCAATTTGTCATAAGTACGCTCAGGATTCTTTTTTAAAGTATAATAGCGCCGCCCGTCTTTGAGTTGCGAGAAGGTGTATTTGGGTTCAAAATTATACACCTCTTTTATCTTTTCGACCTTTATCATTGATTAAACCGATTATATATTAATCATAAAATTGCTAAAATATACGCATAAAAAAAGGGACATATTTGCGAACGTGCCTGATTCGCACTGAAGAGTATCATAAAGTGACCGGTTTTTATCAAAGAACAGGAGACATTAGTGAGGTGAATCCATTGACGGAGCTTAAAGAAATAATCACACGACAGAACCTTCACAACCTTGCCGGAAGCCGCTCGTTCGTCCGGGGTGAGGATTACTTTGAGAGTGGTTTGGTGGGGCCAATTACTGAGAAAACCGGCGTAATCTCGGCCAAGGTCCATGGTACGCATACATACGAGACGCGCCTCAAAATTGTTGCCATGCCGCAGGGTAAGTCTCGCATTGATAACTCCTGCACCTGTCCCGTAGGCCGTGACGGTGATTTCTGCAAGCACTGCGTGGCGCTGGGATTGGCATGGATAGCAAAAGCAAATATTGTCGCAGCGGAGGAAAGAGGAACCGGAAGATCATTAAAACGCATGTCTGTCCCTTATAAGGAAATTTCGCTGAAGGATGTCCGCACATGGCTGGAGGGTCAGGGGTCAAAGCTTATACTCGACATGCTAATGGATC
>JBFLXP010000006.1:0-10153 GCA_040757315.1 Nitrospirota bacterium | reverse complement strand
GTCTACGTGAGAACCTGACGCTTAAGATTGCCAAAGAGAATGCCGGCGGTATCGACATCACAGCTTATCGCAAGGCAATCCGGGCCGCTTTCCATACCTCCGGTTTCATCCATTATAACGACATGTATGAATATGCCGACGGCATTGGCGAAGCGATAGACAGCATAGAGCGCCTTGTAAAGGAAGGATTCGCCCAGGAGGCTATACCCCTCTGTGAATATTCCTTTGAGCAGGCGGCTTCGGCGATTGGCGACGTGGATGATTCAGACGGCCACTTTGGCGACATCTGCGAGCGTCTGGGAGCGCTTCACCTGGCGGCCTGCAAGGCAGCCAAACCTGACCCGGTTGATCTTGCGAAGCGTCTCTTCGAGTTTGAGATGATGGACAGCGATCTGGACTTGTTCTACGATACGCCGCAGGTTTATAAGACGATTATCGGGAAGCCGGGACTATCTGAGTACCGCCGTCTTGCTGAAAAAGAATGGTCAAGTGTTGAGGAAAAAGGGCCGGGTAGCCGTGATACCAGTTATTCCGGTAAGCGCTGGCGCATAACCAGTATCATGGAGTCTCTCGCAAAGGTAGATGGAGATGTGGATGCGTTGATAGCTGTTAAAAAACGCGACCTGTCGCATCCCTATTCTTACCTGTGTATTGCCGAAATATGCAAAGAAGCAGGACGCCGTGACGAAGCCCTTGCCTGGGCAGAGAAAGGCCTCTCTTCATTTCCTAAAAACCCGGACAACCGTCTGCGTGATTTCGTTGCCGGCGAATATCATCGTCGCAAGCGCTATGATGAAGCATATGGTCTTTTCTGGATACAGTTTGCCGAACAATCCGGGCTTGAACAATATAAAAAGCTCATGGAGTATTCGAAAAAGATCGGGCGGGTCGAACCGGCACGTGAAGATGCATTGGCCCATCTGCGGAAGGAGATTGAGGGAGAAAAGAAAAATCCCAATGTGCGCTATTGGCATATCAAGACCGACCATTCGCAGTTGGTGGAAATTTTCCTCTGGGAAAAAGAGGGTGATGCCGCATGGACCGAAGCCTTGGCGGGAGGCTGTAGCGACTGCCTCTGGTTGGAACTTGCCAGACTCCGGGAGAAGGAGCATCCTTCCGATGCTGTGGATGTTTACAAGCGTCTTATCGATCCTGTTATCGAACAAAAGAATAACGTAGCATATGCAGAAGCGTTCCGGATGATCAGCAAAATCCATGAGCTGATGGGGCGCCTGGGTAAACCGGCAGAGTTCCGGAGTTATCTTGCAAATCTCCGCCTTCGGCACAAACCCAAGCGGAACCTGATGAAGCTCCTCGATAAGTTGTAAGACTGAAAAGAGGACGAAAAGGGGTATTCACCAATGAAGAAGAATTGGCTGATAAGTGAGGCCAGAAAGACAGATGGAAGCAAAGACTATGCGATTATGGAGAACCCGGAGACAAGAAGTTATCTCGATGACCTTCTCCTGAACAGATTCTGGCCGTTTGTCTGGAGCAATCTTGAAAGCAGCACCTGTAATTACTTTCCGCAAGATACGCCTGTGACTGAATTTGAATTAGGGCATATCCTTACAAGATCATTAACATTTATGCTTCTCGATGAAGATAGAGCCTTTTTTAGAGGAACGTTGAGCTGTTCGAAAGAAGATTGGATGCTCAAAAACGAATTCTTCTTGTCGCTGTCAAAAGATAATGACCCGAGAGTAATATTTGAGATACTCGGGAATTCCCGATTCAGAGGCAACCCTCCGGAGCTGTCAATCGACAAGATGGCCGGGCATTTTTATCAAATAACCCTGCATGCCGGAAATGGAGCCGGCTGGGGCATTTACGATGAAGATGCTGTGGAAAAAAAATTAGTTTGGTGATTGATACCAATATTGAAATGTATGATTTTGTGAAGGAAGGATTTCTGTCTCCTGAAAACATAGGGGAGTTTCTGTCCATTGCGTACAGGGTCTATGAAGCCTATTGAGCGGTCTTTGACAAAAGCGTTCAAAATGTGAATATTATAATCGGGCGGAACAATGATTACGGGTCCAAATACCGGGTTCGAGATTATTTAGCCGGGGCGTCAGGACAAAAAATATCAATCCTGTTTTCAGGAGCGCCTAATCTCATTGTGACATTGTCTCCGCCCTTTTTGCGTTGATTGCAACATATGAAAAGAAAAAAGATTCCATACGGCACAAAACTGCCTGTCAAACTAACCATTCGTGAACGTGATCTTATTCGTGACGAGACATTTTGCGATCCCAACTTTGCAAAGATTGCGGTTGTCGACGGCAAAGGCATCAGAGTCGATATGTCACTCGATGATATAGAGGAGGTTCAGGGCTATGTAGCCGCCGAGGCGAATCATACGAAAAATAAAACCCTCCAAAGGGAACTTGATAGACTTTTTGACAAACTTCAGGTGTATTTGGACTCTTACGATGATCAAGATTAAAAGCAAGCTATAAAAATCCTACCTCTTGATCGTCTCATATTCTTGACGTTCTTTAATATAGGGTACATAATACCTTATGTCAGAATTGATATGGGATTTTAAATCTTCAGATGAAAGCGGAGGGATCATAGAGCAAAAGATATGGGCTGTTTCAAAGACAAGGGAGAACCCGTTCGGCTACAAGTTTTCACTCTGCTATATCAAAGATGGGAAAAGAATACTCTGCCATGACAACGGAGAGAATAAACCTCCTCACAAGCATTACAGAAATAAAGAATATCCTTACAACTTTAGGGATATGTGGACTTTGCTGACTGATTTTTCGATAGACTTGGAAAAAGCGAAAAGGGGTGAGTTATGAAAATAAGAAAGATTGAGATAGGGATTAAACCTTTAAAAGAGAGTTTGCATGAGTTTGCTGCTGTCTGGGACAAATTGCAGCGCGGGGAAAAGGTTGAAAAGAGAAGTGGTATCTGCTTTGAATCAATAGACGCCATGAGGAAAGTTTTAACGAATAAGAGATTAACCATATTGAAAATAATTAAAGAAGAAGAACCCAACTCAGTTTATGCGCTGGCAAAACTGTTAGGCCGGGACTTAAAGAATGTGAATCAAGACTTAAAGATGTTAATTGATATCGGCTTGGTCACTGTTGAGCCGGTTAAGGATGGTAAGAAAAGAATCGTTCCCCATGTTGAATATGACAAAATTCTGTTGGAAATTCCGGTCTGATCCATAAGTTCACATTGCGTATTTAATGGAGTTAGTCTTGCTCATCTCAATTCAGGCTCTTCCCCGATAAGTCGAATGATATGTTGCTCATAGATCATCTTCGCTGTCTCAATGTTCCTCTGATTTCCAGTTGCCAAGAGGTTTGCGTAAACAAGGATCGGATGCACAAGGTCTTCATATTGCCACATTTCAACAGGCTTCCAGAATCTTTCGAGGATTTCAACATCTCCTTCAGGATCTTTCCTGAGTTTGTTCCCGAGCAACAGCTGATTGAGCTGCTGGGTCGTTGTATATATCGTGATAACCTCAGGTTTAAGGTAATGCGTGAGCCTTTCAGCGGCGACCTCTCCACCCCACTGTGCTGCCATCGGGTCAAGTTTCTTCGTTGCCACCATTCATATTTGCCTCTATATCGACCGAGGATTAGCTTTGGTCTCAGTTGTTCCGGGTATGCTGTAACCCACCTGATTTACGATTATGTGGATGTCAATGTCCCCATGCTCACACGCATGTATGCAAAGAGGCTTAAGGGTTATAAGGCAATTGGCTACTCGATAGGGAGGAAATCCCTGAGTTACCATCAGGAGAATGAAAAAATTGCGTTGGTCCCCTCTGATGTGTTTTCAATGCCCCGCGTCCGTCATTGACTGTATCCAGTATATTGCGATTACAAATAAATGGACTTATTTTGATTCAGACAAAAATGCCCGGTACTTTATGAGTAACTCATTACGTCGGTCAAGAATACCGCCACAGCTTCTTCCTCGTACGGAGTCCTTGCAACCACTTCCTCTTTATCTAAAACTATCCACATGCCCTTCTCTTTAGAGAACGTCAGCATCTTATCACAGAACACGATACAGCCGTGCCCTGCTTCTAACATTTCCTTGATTGACATCAAAACGAACACTCCTTAACAAACGTAGATATTTCAACAACGTAAATTTATATTTTGCCGGTTATCGTGTAGCGATGTCAAGGAACATCCGCTTGAGAGAAACGCTTTGAGAGAACTTCGCGCGTCCTTTAGCGGTGCGTCCTGTTTTACAAGCTCAATGCGAAGGTGGTGAGGTTGACGTACGCAGCGTGCCCTTACCGCTCCGCAATGCTTGCCCCGCGCCATTTTCAATATGATTTTCGAGGGATTAATCCCTGAAATTTCATCTACCCTGGCCGGGGAGACTATCTCCACTGCGGTCAGACCGGGACGGAACATTCTGCTTCCAGCCGCCGCCTAAAGCTTTGATCAACCGGACACTGGCAGTGAAACGCCGGCCGTCAAGCTGCGCCACCCGACGCTCGTGCCGAAGCATATTACGTTCCGCATCCAGCAATTCAAGGCGGCTGACAGTTCCGGCCCCGTAGCGTGCTCTGGCGAGTTCGGTCACTCTTGAGGAAGAGAGGAAAGCTTCCGCCTGGGCTGCGGCTTGCTCTTTCCGAAGGACGACCTCCGCAAGCGAATCTTCGACTTCCTTGAAGGCGGTGATCACGGTTTGACGGTATTCAGCGAGCGCTTCCTGATAAGCCGCCTCTGTCTGCTCAACGCCTGCAGCAATACGGCCGGCGTTAAATAGCGGCAGAGCCATGCCCGGCCCGATTGACCAGACGCGGCTGTCAGCCGAAATCAGATCGCCGGCCTCGGCGCTGAGGTATCCTGCCTGTCCCGTCAAATGGACGGCGGGAAAGTAAGCAGCCTTTGCCACGCCGATTTGGGCGTTCCTCGCCGCCAGGCTCCTTTCCGCCCGGGCGATATCGGGACGTCGTTCCAGAAGCGACGAGGGCAGACCGGCCGGCACAATCGGCGGCGAAGCGCTCAAGGGACGTTCAGAGATTTCAAAAGAACCAGCAGGTTTACCGCAGAGGAGTGCGAGGGCATGAAGGGTCTCGGTCCGCCGGCGAATTGTATCAACCATCTCGGCTTTGTTTCCCGCCAGCTCGGCCTTCGCCTGGACAACATCGATCTCTGCGATGACACCGATTAGAAACCGGTCATTCAGAAGGCGCACGGATTCGCTCTGCGACTCGACCGTTCGCCGGAGTGAGGCTATCTCGGAATCAAGAGAGCGGATAAGATAGTAGTTTACTGCAACATCCGCAGTGAGCATAAGAAGGACGTTTTGATAGTCAGAGATGCTCGCCTCTGCCTGGGCGCGCGCAGATTCAAAAGACCGCCGGACCCGTCCCCAGAGGTCCACTTCGTAACTCAGATCGATAGGTATGCTGTAGGTGTTAATGTGTGCAGAAGGAACGTCCACCGGGATCGGTGTCGGAAGATTGCCCGATGTGCGTTCCCGCCTGAACGATGGGTCAAGGGAAAGCTCCGGGAAAAACTGGCTGCGGCTGATCCTTGCGATTGCGCGGGCTTCGTCGACGCGGGCCACCGCGGCACGCAGGTTCTGATTGCCAGCCATAGCGTTCACCTCCAGTTCATCAAGCACCGGATCGCTGAAAACCCTCCACCATTCGCCCTTTGGAATATCGTCTTTCGGTTCGGCGACTTTCCAGCGCCAGTCAGCAGGTGTCAGGTCCGTCACATCCGGTCTTCTGTAATCAGGGCCGACTGCGCAGGAACAGAGAGCGAGAAGAATTGCGCATAGGCAGACTGATAAAAGGTCTTTCATCACATCTGCCCTTCATAATTCAAAAAACATGTTTTACACCGTTTAAGGATATTCATACCGCTAATCCAATGTCCGGCGATAACGCTTCACGCCGATTGTGAGCGCAACGGCTGCAAAGAGCGCGATCTGCCATAGCTGCGGGACGACGTCTTCCAGGCCGTTGCCCTTGAGAAGGATACCCCGCACAATTCGCAGAAAGTGAGTCAGCGGAAGTATTTCGCCTATAGCCTGCGCCCAATGGGGCATGCCGCGGAATGGGAACATGAACCCCGAAAGCAGCATCGAGGGCAGAAAGAAAAAAAACGCCATCTGCACGGCCTGGAGCTGATTCCTGGCAATAGTGGAAAAGGTGATTCCCATCGCCAGGTTTGCCACAATAAAGACAAGCGCCACTGCCAGCAGGAGTACCGGATTTCCGGCAATCGGAACGCGGAAAAGAAATCGTGCGACTAAAAGGATCAGACCCGCCTGGACATAACCAACAAGGATATACGGAATGATTTTGCCGATCAAAACCTCAAATGGCCGCGTGGGCATCGAAAGGAGATTTTCCATAGTACCCCGTTCGCGCTCTCGTGTGATGGCCAAGCCGGTGATCACGACCATCGTCATCGTGAGTACGACACCCATCAGGCCGGGCACGATGTTATATTGTGTAATGGCTTCCGGGTTGTAAAGCGCATGGACGCGCAGGTCGATTGGGATATCGGCGCCTGACAGGAAGGCAAGCGGACCTTTCAGATCATTCTGCAGGGCCGCGCTCAGCAGAGGCCGAAGGGCGCCGAGAGCGTTGCCGGTGGCGGCAGGGTCTGTCGCGTCAGCCTCGACCAGGACGGCGGGCCTGTCGCCGCGAAGGAAATCACGGGTGAAATTTTCGGGAATATTCACGACAAACTGTACTTCGCCGCGGGCAAGCAGATCGCGTGCTTCGGACTCAGTCTTCACCTGCCTGACGAAGTCGAAATAACCGCTGTTCTTTACCGCATGGAGCAATGTTCTACTCTGAGGACCATGGTCGGCCAGAAGCACGGCGGCCGGCAGGTGCTTGGGGTCCGAATTTATGGCAAACCCGAAGAGGATAAGCTGCATAAGCGGGATACCGATCATCATTCCGAAGGTCATACGGTCCCGGCGCATCTGAATGAATTCCTTGACGACGATCGCCCACAAACGCGCCAGCGAAAATTCGCTCAGCCTTTTCATTGCCGGTTCTTCCGTTTCTTCTGTAGATTTCCCCTATTTGGCAAAGAGGGATTAGGGAAGATTTTCCTAATCATGGATTCTCCGCTACCTTCTCATTACTGGACATGCCCTTGTTTTTTTCCATGAAGTGGATGAAAGTGTCCTCAAGTCCGGACTCGACCTGGAGCCACTTGTACGGCTCTGTGCGAAACGGCGCGATAGCTTCTTCGAGCGCTTCCGCGTCGTCTCCGCTCACGTGCAGCACGTTGCCGAAGGCCACAGCCTGCTCCACGCCGGGGCGCGTCCTTAGCCGTTCTGCAAGTTTCATCAAATCCGGCCCGCTGACCTCCCAGGTGATCAGGCGGGCTTCTCGCACAACTTCGTCTCCTGTTCCGTGTGTCAGCAGATTGCCGTTAAGAATGAAAGCAAGCCGGTGACAGCGCTCGGCCTCATCCATATAGTGGGTGGCGATCAGGAAAGTAAGTCCCCGCCCGGCAAGCTGATGGATCTCTTCCCAGAATTCGCGGCGCGCTTTAGGGTCCACGCCCGCAGTGGGTTCGTCTAACAGGAGGAGCTTCGGCTGGTGAATCATGCATGCCGCGAGCGCCAGCCGCTGTTTCCAACCTCCCGAAAGCTCGCCTGCAAGTTGGTCCTTACGCTCCCTGAGGCCAAGTCGTTCGATGCTTTCACGCACGGCTTCGCGCCGGTTCTTGAGGGAATACATACGCGCGACAAAATCAAGATTCTCGGAAATGCTCAGGTCCTCGTAAAAGCTGAATCGCTGCGTCATGTAGCCAACCTGGCGTTTGATCTCCTCGCTGCCGGTAATCACGTCATGGCCTATGCATGTGCCGCTGCCCTCATCCGCCCTTAGAAGTCCGCAGAGCATCCGGATGAACGTGGTCTTGCCGCTTCCGTTCGGACCGAGAAAACCGCAGATTTCGCCCGTGCGGACCTGAAGATCAACATGGTTGACGGCCGTGAGGTCGCCGAAACGCTTGGTCATTGCATGGACGTCGATGGCGAGGTCGTCAGCCATAAATCAGAGATTGAATTCCACATCCACAGGCTGACCGGGATGCAATTTTACTGCCGTAGCGGGAGCGAATACCGCTTCGATCATGAAGACCAGCTTGCCGCGGCTCTCCCTGCTATAAATAACCGGCGGGGTGTACTCCGCCTGCGGTGAAATGAAGCTTACCTTTCCGACGAACGGTTCACGCACGCCGTCCACAAATACTCGGACGTTGTCGCCGGGATGAACGGAGCCTATCCGTGTCTCCGGTACAAACGCGCGGACTTTAATGTTCTCCGGCGGCAGCAGCGCGACGACAGGCCGGCCCGCAGCCACCCATTCCCCTTCGCGATAAAGAGTGTCGAAAACCGAACCGGCTTGCGGAGCGGTCTGGCTTTTTTGTGAGAAGTCCCATTCCGCCTGGGCCAAACGTTGGCTGTCCTGGTCTCTTGCGGACCGGGCGCGGTCAAAATCCTGTTTGGCGGTAGCGCCGGGGATCCGAATAAGTTGTCCCTGCCGCTCCAATTCTTTTTCCGAAAGCGTCAGCGCAGCCCTGGCCTTGTCCAGCGCGGCTTTCTCGGATGTGCTCTCCAGCACGAAGAGCGGATCTCCTGACTTAACCTGATCGCCCCGCCGCACATGCAGTTTCTCCAGCGCCCCCGCATGCGCCGCCGCAACATAAACGAACTCTCCTTCAACGTAGCCCTGCACGCGGTTGGAAGCCGTGCGGCTGCAACCCGTTAGAACGCAAAGCAATGCGAGTGCGCAGCCAATATAATGAAGCGCCATGTGAAGCCTTGAACCGGTGCCGGTCATTTTTTTGCTTCCTCCTTCAGTTCACGCCTTCAAAGAATCACACTGATTATAGCGGGAATGCCCTCCTTCGGTCTATGTCCCCTCGTCCTGAAAATGCACTGAAAACACGACTGGGTCATTGTCCTGTGGAATTATGTCACAATAAATATGTCTGGTTCCCGAATCCAGCGATGGGATGACAGACCATCTACGTCATTGCGAGTACCTGAAGGGTGCGTGGCAATCTCGATTCGTGAGGCGAGATTGCTTCGTTTCACTCGCAATGACAACTTTTTGTCGCTGTGTATGGGTGTCTGGATTCAGTTTTTGTCATGCTGAATTCATTTCAGCATCTCGTATTGCATACTGTCGCTAAAACGTTCAACAAAAAAAACATCATGTCTTTTAAGAGTTGGCAGAAAGTAGAAATCGATACTCCAAAAGGCAAGGTTGAGGGGATAGCCCCTTTGATCGTTTCGGCAAGCAGGGCAACCGACATCCCCGCTTTTTATGCCGATTGGTTCATGCACCGGCTAAGGCACGGTTACGTTAAGTGGTTTAACCGGTTCAACGGGCAATCGAAATATGTTTCCTTTCAAAAAACAAGAGCCATTGTGTTCTGGACAAAGAACGCCGAGCCCATGATGAAGCATCTCCCCGAGATCGACGCGAGAGGAATCAGCTATTATTTCACTTTCACCCTCAATGACTATGAAGCAGAAGGGTTGGAGCCGAATGTTCCCGCCCTGAGGACAAGGATTGACACTTTCAAGAGGCTTTCCGATATCTTAGGCAGGGAGAGGGTTGTCTGGAGATTCGATCCGCTGATTTTGACGGATGACATTACGGTGGACCGGCTGCTCGACAAGATTCATACAGTCGGCGAGCGGATACACGGCTACACAGAGAAGCTGGTGATAAGTTTCATCGACATTAACCTCTACAAGAAGGTGCGTCAGAATCTGATGTCGGCGGGGTTCCGGAATATCAGGGAGTTCACTTATAGCGATATGACGAGGATCGCCTGCGGGCTTCAGGAAATGAACCGGAAGTGGAAAATCGGAATAGGCACCTGTGCCGAGGCCGTGGATTTATCACACTATGGAATAAGGCACAACAAATGTGTAGATGATGAATTGATGATCAGGGTGTTTAATCGCGATAAGGAACTGATGGATTTCCTGGGTCATCTTCCTTCTGAAGGTGGCTCCCGGTCGTTTCTTGAAGCCGGGTCAGAACAGATCAAGATCTTGAAGGATAAGGGACAGAGGAAGTACTGCGGTTGCATCCCGAGCAAGGATATAGGACAATATGATACGTGCGTCAACGGCTGCTTTTACTGTTACGCGAATACCTCAC
>JBFLXP010000005.1:0-25321 GCA_040757315.1 Nitrospirota bacterium | reverse complement strand
GTGGCCAGCGGCAACCAGAGGAGATCGTCCGAACAGTGCGTACGCACGCCGCGCCCTGACGGATAATGCCACCAATGCTGGACATCTCCCTCCTGGAACTGACGGGCAGCACAGAGGAGAAGGTGCTCCCGCACGAGACGCGGCTCTGTGTGGACGAGTGCCATCACGTCCTGCAACTGATCGCGGAAACCGAAGGCGCCCGCCGACTGGTAGTATCCGCTGCGCGCCCAAAGGCGGCACGCTATAGTTTGGTATAAGAGCCAGCCGTTGGTCAGGACATTGACAGTCCGGTCGGGTGTTTCCACATTCACTGCTCCGAGCGTGTGATTCCAGTACTGCCAGACCCTTTCAAGCGCACCACGCGCGGCAGCAGATCCCCGAAAGCGTCGCAGCAGATTGCCGGCATCATCGGCATCTTGCCCCGCGCCGAGCATGAAGATGATCTCACGCTCTTGTCCGTCGGCTAACTCGAATGGGACCTGTATAGCGGCGCAGGGATCCAAAGCAGCCCCGACCTTACCGGAAAGCCGGGACCGCCTCATCGCGGCCGGCCTCCGAAGTGTGCCGTTACGCCCGAGGAACTCAGTCCGGTCACCGCTTAAGCTCCGGTTCGCGTCGTCTACATCGAAGAAAGCAGTCCGGCTGCGAAACTCCGTGTTATATGGGTTGCGCGCAAAGAGCGCGCCGCTATTCGGGTCGATTTCGGTGATCACGTGCATGGCCGATTTCGGCCGCAGGTCGCCAAGGACCCATTCAACGTATCCGGTAGCGGAGAGTCGGCGTGATCGCCCCGACTCGTTTCGCACTTTGAGCACCGTGAACTTGACAGGTGCGTCCAGTGCCGCGTAAACCCACACCTCTGAGTGGATGCCGCGCTCCGTGTGCTCGAAGACGCTGTAACCAAATCCGTGCCGGGTGACGTAAGGCGTTGCACCGCGGCTGGGCAGCGGCGTGGGAGACCAGAAGTGGCCGCGCTCTTCATCACGGATGTAAAACGCCTCTCCGTTCGAATCGCTCACGGGATCGTTCCCCCAGGAAGTGAGACGGAACTCATGGGCATTCTCGCTCCAGGTGTAGGCAAGCCCGCTCTCTGAAATGACGGTTCCGAAGTTTGGGTTTGCCAGCACATTTACCCAGGGCGCCGGAGTCACCTGGCCGTGCGCGGTCGTAATGACGTACTCGCGCCCATCCGGGGTAAATCCGCCCAGCCCGTTAAAGAACATCAGGTCGTGGCGAGGCAACGCAGCGACTGCCAGGGGTTCAGAGAGATGAGTTCGGGTCGGTGTAAGGAACGGCACTGTTACTTCCGCAAAACTGCGCCGGTTAATCTGGTCCGCCAGCGCCCCCCGGCTATCAATGATGATGGCGCGTGCGACTGTTTGGATCAGGATGCGGTCCTCCTCCGATATCTGGTCCGCGGGTCTTAGGAAGATACCTCCGGGTCGATCGGTAACGTTGGCTTCGATGCCTGCTGCAATGAGCCCCATGATCTGGTCGTGCAGAAGTTGCCGGTAACCGGCGTGATCTTCGTTCCAGATCACCAGGTCCACCGCCAGTCCCTTCAAGCGCCAGTACGCGTGGGCCTGCACAAGTTGTCGCACCAGGTCGATATTGGCCGGATCTCCAATCTGCAGAAGCACGATCGGTAAATCGCCGGATATGGCATAGCCCCATAAACCTGATTGTCCGCGGCGGTTCTTTACGAGAACTCCCGGATCGGCACGCAGCGAGGAATTGGCGTAGATTACAGAGCCGGCAAGGCGTCCGTAGAGTTGTGCATCGGCCTCTGAGGCGTTGAGCTGCCGCAGAAGCACCTGGCTGTGTGTCCATGCCAGATCGAAGACGCGGTCTGCAAGACGTCGATCCTGGTATTTCTCCACAAGGCTTAAGACTGCATTGCGGCTCTCGCCGATGCCGGAGACAATATTTATTGTTACCGATTCTTCCGGACCCAGCGTTATTCGATAACGGATTGCTACAATTGGATCGAGCACGGAACCCTCGCTGCCCGATAGAGCCCCAGTGAAAAAATCACCTGCCCCGCTCATCGCTTGAGGATTGGCAACAGTGTTTCCGCGGCCGATGAATTGCATTCGATCGGTCTCATAGGATACTTCTCCGGTCTCCGCCCCATGCACGACCATCATGTGAAACATCCAGGGCGTCTTCTCGTCGAGGGAGCGGGGCCGGCGGGTGCACAGGATCGCCCGCTGCTTGCGGATGATCTCGGTCTGAACAAAAAGATTGCTGAATGCCTGATGCAGTGCATCCGCGGCAGGAGGTGCAAGAACCACTTCCGCGTAACTCGTAACATCGATCGCTCTGCGTGTCCGGGAGCGGTTGGTAATAGTAATTCTGCGAAGTTCGATGTCATCCTCCGGCGACACGGCGACCTCGGTATGTGTGACAAAGTCGTTGTTGCGGCAGCGAAACTCTGCTCGCCCTTCCGAGAAAATGGCTTCATACTTCTCCGTTTGTTTGAGTGTCGGTTGATATGCTGTTGACCAGACGTCCCCGCTCGTCACGTCGCTGATGTAACAGAACGTGCCCCAGTTGTCGCAAGTACTGTCTTCGCGCCAGCGGGTGACTGCAATGTCCTTCCAGCGACTGTAACCGCCGCCTGCATTCGTGATCATCACGTGGTATCTGCCGTTCGACAACAACTGCACTTCCGGAACCGGCGTATCCGGGCTGCCGAAAACGCGTACCGGCGTCTCAGCACTATCGGAAGCCACATGCAGGTCGGATGGTTCGGCGGTGTGCGAATAGAACGCAGTAGCCTTTGGGATTCGCTCCTGGAGCAACAATATGGTCGCCTGGAACAAGGGGTTCGCCTCGAATCTCTTCTGCATTGGGCGGTTCAGGAGCAGAGAGGCCAGAGAGAGGAAGCTCATGCCCTCGTGATGTGCCATGAAGGACCGGACCACCGCAGTCGATTGTCCGCGCGGCAGACGCGAAGTAGTGTAGTCGATCGCTTCATAAAAGCCGTACTTCCCCTCAAATCCTTCGGCAGCGAGTCGCTGCAGATTCAGGCAAGCCTCCTCGGGATCTATCATCAGTGCAAGCGCAGAGGCATAGGGTGCAATTACCAGATCCTCGGCGAGTCCACGTTTGAGTCCCAGGCCGGGCACGCCGAACGCCCGATACTGGTAGTTGAGATGGACATCTATCGTATTGTAACCGGATTCCGAAATACCCCACGGCACTCCGCGCTTCTTTCCATACTCGATCTGCCTGTCCACAGCCGCCTTATATGTCTGGTCGAGCAGTGTGTGTTCGTACGTTGGCATTACCAGCAACGGCATGAGGTACTCGAACATCGATCCGCTCCATGAAAGGAGAATCGGCTCTCCACCGGCGGTAGTGAGCAGACGCCCCAGTGCGAACCAGCTCTCCTGGGGCAGTTGTCCCTGTGCAATCGCCACAAAACTGCATAACCTCGCCTCCGAAGCCAGCAGATCGTAGTAACTCGAGTCCCGTCTGTGCTCACTGAGGTTGTACCCAATGGCCAGGAGATGACTTGCCTTATCGAACAGAAAGTCATACTCCATGTATGATAGTTCGCCGGATTGCAGCGCAAGGCGTTCGATGGCCGCAATCCTCTCAATGGCGCGTTGGTTGCCAAGCCCTGCCAGTTCACGCAGCGTCGGTATCTCATCGATGCCGCTAACTGTCGGCGAGTTAAGAAGGGTCAGTTCATCGATGGCATCCTGACATTGCCGAACGAAAGCGCGTGCCCACCACATTACCTTACTGTCACTATCACGATCAGAACCGCCGGAATCGAATGTGGCGACAATTCCCGCAGAGGTAGTTGCAAGTTTATCAAGGCACAGCCATGCCGCTGCGAGTGTGGTTGGAGGGTTATCGGATGCAGACTCCAGGTCCTTCTGAAGTTGAGCAAGTTGGTCCGGAGCGGTTCCTTCCGCAGCGTCCGCGAGGATTTTTAGTGTATCGCCAAGCCCATCAAAGAATCGGGCTTCTATTATCTTTTGATCGGGAAGTGCGAGCAGCCCCGGCCGCAATGTCAGCAGATGGGCAGCAAGGTTCCCGCTGTCTACAGTCGAAATGTACATAGGTTGCAGCGGTTTCAGAGACTGCGTGTCGTACCAGTTGTAGAAGTGGCCCCGGTGTCGTTCCAGTGTTTTCATCGTCTTGAGCGCATTCGCAGTGCGCTCAATGAGCCGGCCGGCCGAAATGTAGCCGAAGTCGTAGGCGGACAAATTCGCGAGCAGTGCAAGTCCCATGTTGGTCGGTGATGTGCTGTGTGCGACCCCGGCAACGGGATGCTCCTGATAGTTATCAGGCGGCAGCCAATGGTCTTCCGGGCCCACGAATGTCTCGAAGAACGCCCAGGTTTTCCGGGAAATCCTCCTGAGAAAGATGGTCTGGTCATTCGTCAGCCTTGCTCTGCGGCGGGAGAGCGGCCGGCTTATCCACCACGCGATAGCAGGGGAGGCAAACCAGAGGCCCAGCATAGGCAGGGCCACAGCTAAAGCAGACGGCCTTGAAAGCGTCAGATAGATCACCGCGACAAGGGCAATAATGGGGGCGATCCGCATCGTTCGATAGGCGGCGGCGAGACTCGTGCGATTACGATCCGGCTCGCCCGACGGACTCCATTCAAGAAGTCGTTTGTGCGTGACCAGCATCCGCCAGACCGTTCGCGCGATCGCATCCAGACTGAAGAACGCTTCGTAGGGAAGGCACACAAGCGTAAATGCAGACTGAACAAGGTGAGTGCCGACGGAGCGCACTTCAGCAGCAAGGTGCTGACCCATAAGCACATCGCCCGGCTTATGAAGCATCTTCAGAACAGAGGTAACCAAAGAAGGGACCAGGATGATACCTGTAACCGACAAGGTCCAGAACCAGGGAGATGCCAATACTGTCCAGCCAAGCAGCAACAGGAGTGTCAGGGCCGCAGGTACGAGACTGCGCCGAAGATTATCGAGAAGCTTCCACCGGGACAGCCCTGAGAGCAAATTCTTCCGACACCGGCTGCCCTGGGCGGGCCTGAGACCGGGGAGGCACGGCAGCAGCCATCGCACAAGCTGCCAATCACCGCGAATCCAGCGGTAACGGCGTGCCACATCTGCACTGTAGCGGGAAGGATACTCCTCGTACAACTGCACATCGTTCAACAGGCCCGCCCGCGCGTAGCATCCTTCCAGAAGATCGTGGCTGAGAATCCGGTTCTCGGGGAAACGTCCGTTAAGAGCCCTCTCGAACGTATCGACATCATAGATGCCTTTGCCGATGAACGAGCCTTCACCGAACAGGTCCTGATAAACATCAGAGACAGCGCGCGTATATGGATCGATGCCGGGCTCACTTCCGCACATTCGCGCATACCGCGACCGGTTTGTGCCCGGCAGGCTGACGGAGACCCGTGGCTGAAGGATGCCATACCCCTCACAGACACGCTGCTTGTCTTCGTTATATTGCGCACGATTCAGAGGATGTGCCATGGCTCCCACAAACTGCCACGCTGAATCGCGCGGCATCTGCGTATCCGTGTCAAGGGTGATCACGTACTTCACCTTTGATAAAACTGCAGTATTACCAACAACAAGCGAGAAGTGTTCCCCTGGAGCGCCGCGCAGAAGCGAATTCAGTTCTGCAAGCTTTCCTCTTTTACGCTCGTAACCCATCCAAACCCGCTCCTGAGGATTCCATCTGCGGGGGCGATGGAAAAGGAAGAAAGTATCGTCTTTTCCTCGCCTGTATTTTATATTCAGTTCATCGATTTTTTGCCGGACCAGCCGCAGCAGCGGTTCGTCTTCAGGAATCGTTTCCTCGGCCGCGTCCCGAAAATCGGTCAACAGGCTGAAGTGCAGGTTATCGTCCCTATTCGCCAGGAACCGGACTTCAAGCGCTTCAATCAGGTCCTCGATGTTTTGAATGTTTATGAGCATAGTCGGTACCACGACCAAAGTGCGTGATTCAGGCGGAATTCCTTTGGAGAAGTCCATTTTCGGCAGCGGACGCGGGGTCGCCAGTAAGGTCGCCATCCAGTTCACCAGAGCCACCGATAGGTGACTTCCGCACAGAAGCGAGAGGGTCCCAACCAGCGCGAGTAACCAACCGTGCACCCCGCCGCTCTGGGCCTTGACCAGCAAACCACCGGTGAAGATCACTGTCGTCAGCATGATTGTGCCCAGATAGAGGAGCAAAGGAAACCGGCGGCCCATCTTCTGAAGTGCCTCAAGGGTGGAAAGGCGCACCGCCGCTGTTCGTTCGAGCTGTGGAAATCCCTTGTCGATCAGGTAGAAGCCGACATGTGCAGTTCGATCGTCACCGCCTTTTCCGGCGGCGGCATCGTGCGCAAGCTGTATCGCTTTTCGCGCCACCTCGCCTTCGGACAGCTGGCTGCTCTTCGCTATCTTCTCTACCACGTGACGGTAGCGATCACGGGTCGAAAAATCCATCCTGCCGTAGACTCCACCGATATCCTCACGCAGAGTCTGCTCAACGACGCTCATCGTCTCGACGAACTCGCGCCAGTCCATCGTACTAAGAAATCGGAGACTGGTGATGCTGTTGCTTATAGAAACCTGGTCGGCGGCCTGTTGCTGGTTCTCCGTCTGCACCAACTGTTCAATTGTCAGACCACACTCCGAGAGCCGCTGCTCAATCCAGGTGAGAGGCATTGCCAACGCGGGACTCTGTCCCTGCAACCGGCGCGTAAATTCTGCAACAAACGAACTCACCATCGGCGGGTTCGAGCGTGCCATGTCCGCAATCGCTAAAATCAGGCTTTTCGGGTCCTTTCCGGCGATATCCGTCATCTTATCAGCCCAATAGTCAGCGTGGTTTCGGTCTATTCTATCAGCGGCAATCCGGGTCCCGATGCGCCGGAGATTTTCGATCAGCGCCAGGCGCAACATGATGGGGATTGCCCACAATTCCCCCAGCTTCAGGGCGGTGACCGTCTGGTAGGCTGTAACAAAACTGCCGAGGCTTTCCGGGTCCACCCTTCCATCGCCGTGCGAGATCATCTCCAGCGCTATGTCATACACACGCGGAAGTCTGGCCGATGGACCATTCAGTAGTCGAGGCAGTTCCCGGCTGTACCCCTTTGGCAAGTGATTTCTGGCTGTCCGGATCTGCTCTTCAATAAGATAGAAGTTATCGAGCAGCCATTCCCCGGCCGGCGTAATGCGGCGGGTTGCCTTAATAGCCTCCGTCAGCAGGTTGCGGACTCCAAGCAGCACGCTTTCATTCTCAGCCAGCCGCGTTAGAAGCCGGTCCCGTGCACGTCCCAACCCCAACTTATGTAAGCCCGCCAAGGTTTTACCATGCTGTTCCATCTGATCGCTGCTGAACAGTTCTGATCGCAGCGGCGGCTCTTTGTCGGCGCACTTTTGTATACGGCTGTTTCCGCGGAGCCCCATCCATAAATGGGACAGGTTTCCAAGAATGCTGCTGCTTATCTTCAAGTTTGAGGTCTCCTCTTCGGTTGTCGGTGTCAGTGATTCTTCACAATATCAATTAGACAAGAAGATATCGAGTGAACAATGACACCATGCAATTCGTTTAATTTCTTCCATGGATTCCCTCTTTTTTCTAAGTCTGCCCCAATGTATATTTCAGATCCCATAGCATGCTTTAGTTTTCTTTGCTTCCGGTTTCATTCCACCGCAATATTTTTCCAAAAACTCTTTTCTGCTTATCTTGTGTCCCAAACAAAGGCCGGAAACATCCATCCTGTCACACTCCAAAGTCTGATAATGTCCATTAAATTCTATTACATCAGAATGATACATCTTACTATTACACTCCCCATTAGCAATAAAGCGGACGTGAGCAAGAATAATGGCGTTCCCCATGCAATATGCTCTCATGACATTTGGCTCCTTCTTGTGTTGATTTTACATGTGCTTCATCCTGTACGAAGGGGTAGAAGAGTGCTTCCACCTAAAACATGAAAGGTTATTTTCTTGTTAATTGGGGAGACTGTTAAAGGGTGAGGATATCAGAATGCAATCAAATCACCAGTTTCCCGGTTTGACTATTTCTTTTCTTTATTGTCCTTAGTATAACAGATTATCTTGCCTTCACGTTCTTAAGGGGTAATTTCCTATTGATTTTTATTTGTAATACGATGCTATTGGATAAGATTAGAAATCAGTATCTTCTTCCCCCGCCTGCTTCAAAGTCTTCTCCTATAGTTTCAACTGAGACGTTTCTCAAAGATCTTCCGGAAATGAAACCCGTAGATCGAGAGGGTAACGGCCTGAGGAAGAAGGCGGGGACGGCTGATCGCGGTCCAGAGCAGCAGCCTCCAATAATGGAACCGTTCTTTTCCAACTACCCCGAGGACGACAATTGACCTGAAGAACGCGCCGAGATAGTTCGGCCGAAATCGAAAGGCATTCTTCTTCTTGGGAGGAGGGATGTATTCCCTCAGGAATGTCCTGACCCTTTCATAGTAGTGTCTTGGCGAATACAGGGTGCTGAGGATTTTCTTGTAGCCGCTTATCAGCAGGTCATAGTCCATCCTGGGGATAAAATTCGTCGAGAAATCCGTATTGTTGCCCGATGTCTCTTTCACCAGCCGCTGCTCCTTCTTGAGTCGCTCGTAGAGTTGCGTGCGCGGCAGGGCAGTGAGAATGCCGACCATGGCGGTGACGACGCCGCTCGTCTGGATGAACCTGATCTGGGTGTCGAAAATCGTAAGAGGGTCGCTGTCGAAACCGACAATGAATCCTCCCTGCACCTCGAGGCCGGACTTCTGTATCTTCCTGACACTGGCGAGGAGATCGCGGTTTCTGTTCTGGAATTTGCTGCATTCCGCCAGGCTCTGCTCATGGGGAGTCTCGATACCGACGAAGACGACGTCGAATCCTGCCCTAACCATCATCTCCATGAGGTCTTTATGGTCGGAAAGTTCTATGGATGCCTGCGTATTGAAGCAGAAGGGAAACTTTCTCCTCTCCATCCATTCGATGATGGAGGGCAGGACCTCCTCCTTCAGCTTTTTCTTGTTCCCGATAAAATTGTCGTCAACAAAGAAGACCGGGCCCCTGAACCCTGATGCGTAAATACTCTCGATCTCCCTGATAATCTGGTCTTTATCTTTTGTGCGCGGCGTGCGACCGCAGAGCAGGGTAATGTCACAAAACTCACAGTTGAAGGGGCAGCCCCGGGAATACTGGATATTGATTGAGGCATAGTGCTTCATATTGATAAGCGCCCAGAGCGGAACGGGTGTCTTCCGTATGTCTGCCCACTGATCAGTGGTATAGAAATGACCTGCATCGCCTTTCCGGAAATCTTCCAGGAAACGGGGCAGGGTGATTTCGGCTTCGTTCAGCACCAGATGGTCCACCGCCCGGAAGGCCTCATATTCGGTCGTGAAAAGAGGACCGCCTGCGACAATCCTGACGCCTGCGGTTTTGCATCTCTGAATCACTTCTTTCACTGATTCTTTCTGGACAGACATCGCGCTCACAAAGACAAGATCAGCCCACCTCAGGTCATCCTCATACAGGCTTTCCACGTTCATGTCGATCAGTCTTTTCTCCCACGCTTCCGGAAGCATCGCTGCTATAGTCAACAATCCGAGGGGTGGACTGCTCGCCTTTCTGTGAATGAATTTCAGGGCATACCTGAAACTCCAGAAGGTATCCGGAAATTCAGGATAAATGAGTAGTGCTTTCACGGAACGTCCCTTATCATTTTACCTCTCACATTAACGGCTGTCACCAAAATTATCCTTCCACAATGCCGTGCTCGTCCCACATAAACCAATTACCGGTGTCAGAAATGAATGAGTAGGTGTTCTGGAAAATTGCAAAGTGCTCTTCCTCATCCTTTATAAGACATTCGAAAAATGCTTTCTCCGTAAGATCGGTAGCTTCAGCAGCGGCTTTTTTATAAAACTTGATCGTTTCTTCTTCCATCTTCATGGCTATTTCGAGGGCCTGCAGTTCGTCGGTCGTTGAAGACACTCGCTGCAGCATGGCCTCCTTGTTCTGCTCAAAAATCATCTTCATGTCCTGTGAGGGAGTAGTTTCAGCGGGTTTAAATTTCTGTCCCTGTGTAACCTTGGTCGCACAGGCGATATGGTATTTTTCATCCTCCGCAATACTAAGAAACATCTTCTTTCCGACAGGATTATTCGTTTTCCCGGCGCACTTCGTGAAGAAATCGATCGCTTCCTGCTCCATTTTTATTGCCATTTCGACTGCGTTCATTATTCCTCCTCATAGACCGCCTCGCATACTGTAATCATTTAAGCTTTACCCCTTTAAGAATATCAAGTGAGGTGGGATTACTGCAAGATTTCAGCAAAAGGGATAGGTATTCGTTGAAAAAATATACGGGTCTGACAAGGAAGAAGGGGGCAGCGTCTGTTTCTGAAAGTTAGTCCACATTATTCATGAATATTTCATTGAGAAGAGTAGATACGGCATCGGAGATCTATACAAATGTTTTTCTGATAAGGCGCAGGAGGCCGGAAAGAAATGGCGCGGACGCGATCCGGTCCCTGGCGAGACCGACGAGCACAAGAGAAAAATTCGCGGCTCTCCACAGAGGCTTTTCCATATCAATACGTTTCATTCCGCCTTCGGCGAGAGCCTTTTCTATGGCGCAGACTTTCCCCAGAATCCGGTCTTCATGAACCGGCCCGTCCACGAGCCGCAGCGCGTCCCCTCGCGTCCTGAAAACCAATTCGCCACGGCGTCCCTTTTTCTTCTTGATAATCCGGTGCATGACCGGATGCCCTTGGGGGGTCTTGAAAAAAATCAGGTCGCCCCTCCGCAAAGATGAAGGCAGCACCTTTCTTATTGTCAGAATTTCTCCTCCCTGGAGAAACGAACCCATGCTCCTTCCCGTCGCTCTGGTGCGAAGGCTGATTCCGCTCTGCAGGATATCCTCAAAAAACGCAACCGTATCGGCTCCTGCTGGAGAACTTGATATGTCTATTGGATGTATATCCGCTCTCACGTTATGGGATAAATTTTTCAAGAGCATCCACAATCCCCGTTCCCGGCCTGAAGTGTAATATGTATGCCGGGACATGCGATATCAATCGGTCACAAAAGTCCAGCATGGCAGGGATTCTTTCCGGGTCGAACCATGGTATTGATGCAACAGGCAGTAAAAGTTCAAGTGCCTCATGTTTTTGAACGTCTTCCACGGTATCAGTGTCCCCATGCTTCAGGAAGAAAATTCCCCCGAGGGGAATACTCCTGTTAACCGAAATCTTGCCTTCACCCGGCCAGGGAGTTCCGAATACCCTGTAGGCATTACCCATCTCTCTCACTATGACCCTGTCGTCACTGAGCATATGTGTATACCCTTTTTCCGCGAACCCGGAGGAAATGGTGGTTTTTCCTGCTCCTGACCTGCCGGCGAAAATATAACCTTTCTCTTTTATCTCGATGCCGGCAGCATGAATCAGAATTCCCCTCCTCTTTGCGAGGTAATACATAAGGATGATCTGATCAAGCGGATAACGCACGGGATTGGCAATCACTCCTGTTTCCTGGGGATAATTTTCGAGGTCGGTATTACAGAAAACTGTAATCTTCGTGAAATCCCCGTTGGTTTCGGCAAACCAGACGGGTCTGTCCGATACCGGCGCTTTATAAACTATATAATAGTCATCGTCTTGTCTGGACATCGACCAGGACTGTCCACTGTCGAATATATACGGCGTGAACCTCGGATAGGGCGCGTTCATAGCTTTTAAGTCAATTTCGATATCCGGGCTTCCAAGGTTGGATACAGGTAGTAAAAAAGATTCATAGGCAGAGTCGCTGTCCACAGACAAACCGTTAAGAGGACATTTAATTCTGATACTGATGCCTGCAATTTCAATATTAAGCTGATCGGTCATGCATCAATTCAGAGGTTCGGTAAAGACTATGAACCTTGGGTACTGCAGCGAGCGCTTATTCCGCAAGAGGGTTGTCCCACATTAGGCAGTCCGGTCGGCATTTTGCAGCCGATGGCCAGGACCTCTTCGGCGGCAAGTTCGACTATATTGAGTTGAGGTTTTTCATAAGCGGATTTAGCATCCCTATTTTTTTTGTCCTTTTCCATTTTTGCCCCTCTATAAATTAGAATGTTGCAGCCCTTCATGACGAAGATTGCCTAATCTGCAAAGATATTCGGAGCGAGTATGCTCATCTCCGCTTTCCAGAAAGAAAAAGGCGGGACAGTAGTTGCAGAACGCAACTTTTCTGCATCCTTTACAGGGAAAATCCTGTCCGACCTTTTTCTTTCTGATTTTTTCGTATATATTATACCATCCCGACAAGAAATTCCCGTCGAGAAGATTATACCGGATTGTGTTTGTCATAATACAGGGCTGGAGTCTTCCAAAAGGATCGATGTGGAAGTTCGGTGAACCGGCGCCGCAGATGTAAAGATTATCTTCAACATGACTTTCTTTATGCCGCATGAAAAATTCCTGCCAGTCCCTGCATCTGACAGGATCGGAAAATTCCTTTTGCACCGCTTCTTCAGGCGCAACCCTGTAACTCAGGGGTTTCTTATCTCCGTTCAGGCGGGAAAAGAGCGCCGCGTCAAAACGAAACTTGACGCCTAATTCCTTTGCCATGTTCTCAATGGCAAAGAATTCATGACCGTTCACAGTCATCAGCATGGTCTTCAATCGCACATTAATCTTGTTTTCCAATAATAATTGAATCCCTCTCATGCAGAGATCATAAGAGCCCTTAATGCCCGTGATCTTCTCGTATGTTGAAGCGGTTGCGCCGTAGAGACTGATTTCGACTGAATAGGGCGGGAACTCACGGAATAATTCCAGAGTCCGCTCCGTCACTAACGTGCCGTTTGTAAATACTGTAACTATGAGGCCGTTTGTCTTTGCATGTTTATAGATTTCAGCGAAGTCCTTCCTGAAAAGCGGTTCCCCTCCGGTGATGAGGAAAAACAGGCAGCCTGCTTCCGTAATTTCATCAAGGATAGATCGTATCTGTTCAGTGGTCATCTCCCCGTCATTGACAGGATGTGAAGATGAATATGCTCCGAGGTAGCAATGGACGCACCGTAAGTTACATCGATGGGTAAGGTCTATGCTGCCTGAAAAAGGGATATGATTATCGTCGATCTTCTTATTCAGCCGATTAAGAAATTGTTCATCATTCAAAAGAGTAGTCCGGATACAGTCCATGTTCAATCGACTTCGGTAATGAGATTTTCTCTCAGGAGAGCGGCCACGAATTCCTCTATATCGTGCTCGGATGTTCTATGATTAACATCAAAGGCTGAAACAATATTATCTGCTATGTTCTGGATGTTATTTTTCCCGTCTATCAGGTTCCAGATAAATTCTGCGACGGGATTCAGGGTGAAAATTCTCCTCATATCGGCGAGCTTGCCGCGGACAGGGACAAGAATTGTCTCACCCGCAATCTTCCGCGATATGACCGCGTCATTCTTCACATAGACTTTCTGCCCGGCTTCTTTCATCTCCGCTATTTCAGTATTAATGCCGGGTCTCCAATAATGTTGTAGATTTCAAGCATAAAGTCCGAAACACCGTTCTTTTTGGCATTTTCGAGAGATTGAAGGACCACATCTCCGAGCAACGTTCTTGCGGACTTGTTTGAAAGATAAGAGGAACGGAAAAACTCTTTGTCCATTGTAACAGCCTCTGCATTATTTGAGTAGCCGGCAGGCGACCATATCGCAATGGCGCCGCCGCCCTGTTTTGTCAACAACAGTTCCGCGAGGGAATCATATCCGGCCTGCGAGAAATCGCCGGCAGCACAGGTCATCGCCGTAAGGAGAGGTAGTTTAGTATTTGTCATGAATTCCACGTCACCGCTCTGGAGTAAGCCATCCTGTTCCAGACGGTCAGGACCGCCGTGCCCGATATAGTTTATAAGGCCGGTTCCGTTCTGGAGGGCGTTCATGAGAAGCGTGCGCGCTGAATTCAGCGACTGCTGGGACATGTATATCTTGCTGATGTTATACGAGCCCGGCAGAAGGGCCGCAACCGAGTCGCTATCCAGAGGGAAATCCGCATCTTCTTCAGGATGGTCTGCCATCATGACAATACGGTTTTTCCATGATTTGTTGGTCGTCGTTTCATATGCTTTTATTTTGTTGATGACCGCCTCCAATTCCTCGGCCGTCAGCACGGGGAGTCTTCCTATCGCAATCTCCGGCAGGTGGTCTCCATCAACATCAGCGAGGGCGGCGTCGGATGCGACGAGCCCGTCCGGTGTGGAAACCATCACGGGAGGAATAAGGTTGCCGCCCATACCCGCAAAATCTTTGTAATCATACGTGCCCTCTCCGATCAGAACAGCATAGCGCGGGGCCGTAACCCAGTTCTTGTAAGCGAACGTGAGGAAGCTGTGGATGGCTTCCGGGGAGAAATTGCCGTAGTTGAACTCATCCATGATATCTTCAATGTCCACAACCTCGACAAAGAGACCCTGCTGCTGCCTGTGTCTGGCGAGATTCTGAGCAGTCGATTTAAGTTCGCCCGGTGTAATGAGGATATATGCCGCGTTGTGAAACCCGGTCTTCAGGGATGACGGCTCGTCGATAGAAAACGAAAAAGGAGCTTTAATCCCGGCAAGAGAGGTGACAAAATAGCGCGTCTCCGGCGCCGAAGGGACGAAACTGACGCGATAATTGTTCGGGCTTGTATTGTCGATGGTAATAACATCAATGCGTTTCGGTCCGGTTGGATCGCTCAGATCAAAAACGGAAATCGCGGGATTGGAGAACCCTTCAACGGTGACAGACTGGTTGATCCCTCCGGTAACGAAAAGGACGTCGTCAACAGCCTGGTACCTTCTGTGGTAGCGTATGTCAAAGGAATCAACGGTAATCCAGCTATATGGAACATTCACATCGAGCATCCCTTTCACTATGATCATATTCTCACCATTTGCCGCTTCTTTCAGCAGTGTCTGATTGATCGGGAAGGCGAAGGATTCCGGACGGATGCCGGACCACCTGCCCATACCGACATATTCATCGTTCAGCCAAATTTCGGCATGATGGTCCGTATCCGTCAAGCCAAACAGATGAACGGTCAGGCTCGCAGACTCGTCAGCCGGCGCCGAACCAATACCGTACGTTGAAAAGTTGAAGGTCTGAGAGTCGTAGCCGGGATACTCTGCGTAGATAAAATCCTCGCCCCATGTCCAATAGTCCGAATTCGGATCAGTGACCAAAGCCAGAATCGGGAGTGTGTCCTCCTCAACATGAACTGAGTCTATAAACGTCTGATCACCGCTTGCGGGCAAAGGTCCCTTGCCGCTAACTGTCTGCATCAGCGTTCCCCGTCCCCACTCTGCCCAGTACACGTTTTCATCGGTATATACGCTGTCAATTCCCGCGCCATAGAAGTATATGCCCTTTTTGTCATTTGCCACAAAATACGGAACCTGCTGTCCATTATTCTTCAGCGACAACTGACTGCTTATGAAATATGAATTGCTCCATGGCCCGACGCCCGTCACAAAGGGCAACCGGGAGAATGGCAGATAGTAAAGCCCGCTCTCTTTTATCCCGATTTTTCTCTTTGCCATAAGGGGGAAACTGTTGCCCGCAAGCGCCGTCATCTCTGAGGACTGCGTTTTGTCCGCATGGGCGCTCTTTAGAAGAAAGGCGTCCCGCGCTTCCAAACGGTTCCTCGTCGGCTCCGGAACAGGATGCTCCATCCTGCTGAATTGTGCTGTATCAGGCATCTCTTCGTAATTCTGCCCCCATACTTCCAGAGCGGTTACACGGAACGGACCGTAGGTATTTCTCTTCTCTTTCATATTCCTTGCTTCAATCTCAACCAGCTTGTACGAATATGTTCCTCCGGGCAATGCATTGTTGTCGACGGCCCTGTAGGAACCTCCTCTCGGTGCGAAGATGAGGCCCGGGATGAGCCTGTCGTTCACCCGGACATACTCTCCTGACGCCTCATCCATGCGATAAAGATAGAAACCGATCGTCCCTTTTTCGTAGACGGTATCCCATGATACGACTACGCCTCCGTCGACAACAGAGGCCCTAAAGTCAGAAATTGCGGCGAGGGTTATAACCGGCCCTTGCCTGAACCCAAAGCCGCCGGAGGTCAGGTTGCCGCCCGACAGATCGGCATTCGCCTCGCCGTCAAAAGGACCGCCACTGCCTACATCAAATTCATATGTGGCTTCATAACCGGCGAGCACGCCGAACGTGTCGGTTATTCTTACCGTATATATTATCGGGGTAAGCCCTGAGAAGGAGTAATTCCCGTTTGAATCTGTGGATACGGATGCGACAACTGTGCTGCCGTCCAGCAGTTCGACAGTTACACCTTCAAGACCGGGTTCACCGGCGTCAATAACACCGTCGGCGTTGTCATCTTCCCATAACGTCCCGGAAATGCTTCTGGCATTCTGGGCCCGATAGCCGAAGTCTGCATTCTGAACATTCCCACCTCCGGCTACCACGGCTGCTTGCTGGTGCCCGGCCGCAGGGTCGTTATCAGGAGTCTCGGTAGTATAGTCATAACCGGAAGGCGGGCCGGGGATGCTTATGATATAATTACCATTGTTGAGCCCCGAGAAAAGGTAATTTCCGCTGCTGTCCGTGGGCAAAGTCGACCTCAGAGTGTCACCGCCGTCAAGCAAACTGTTGCCGTTTACATCATTATATAAATCGATGCCTATTCCGCCCATTCCGGGTTCGCCGGCATCGAGGCCGCCGTCTCCGTCCAGATCATTAAAAACTGTGCCGCTGATAGATTTGCTGAGTCCATATCCCAAACTGGGCTCTGTCGGCTCGACAGTGAAATCAAGATTACTGTTAAGGTTATTGATTGCAACTTCCCCTGCTATTGCTGCTGCCGTTATCCCGTAATAATCGCTTAAAATGCCTCCGGTGTCCGTAATTCTCACAGTATAGTCGGCGCCGGCGCCTATGACGCCGTTAAACAGGAAATATCCATCCGCGTCTGCGATTGTGCTGGCAATGACATTGAGGCTCGCATCCAGAAGATCAACGGTCACTCCCGAGATACCGGATTCTCCATCGTCCTGGGAATCCGCGTCGGCGTCATACCATACCCTATCCTTGATGGTATATGTTCCCGTTGCATTAATGAATCCGAAATCAAGATTTACTATGACATCACCCGAATTGACATTCTCCGCAAGCAAAGGATTCACCGTAGTCTCGGTGAATCCAGCGAGCGCTGCCTGAGACGGATCAATGAAAAAGAGATAGTCTTCTGTGCCCGTTGCAGCTACACCTGCGAACAGATAATTTCCGCCGGCCGTAGTAACAGTCGATGAAATCAGCGAATCCGTGCCGGCATCCAGAAGCAGATTGCCGTTCGTGTCCTGCCACAACTGGACCGTTATCCCTGCCAGTCCGGGCTCTCCAAGATCACGCACACCATCACTGTCGAAATCGCTCCAGATCAGATCACCGAACGTTGCGGTCCCCGGAGCCGGCCCATAACCGATGTCGGCGGCTGAATAGGACTGTCCTGCAATTAGATTGAAAGGATCAGTGCGGTTGTCGCTGTGGCCGCCCGGAGAGGTCTGCTGAAGACCTGCCGGAAGCGTGGCTGCAGAGACCTCCACATAATAGCCATTGCCGGGTGTCACATTGGTAAACAGGTAATGACCCGTTGCGTCTGTAAATGTCGCCGTCAAAGGTGTCCCGTATTGGTCTATCAGGGTCACTTCCACATTGGACAGCCCCGGTTCGCCCACATCCCACGAACTATCGCCATCGATATCGAACCAGATCCGATCGCCCACTATTGCGCTTTGAGAAGACGGGTTGACGACGAGATCTGTGACGCTTGCGCTCAAGGAAACCGTAATCTCATTGCTGTTTATATAAGCAATATTAATTATCTCATCTATACCGGTATCCAGCGGGTCGTCTACTGTGACGTTGTATGTAAGCGTCATCTGCTGGCCGGGTGATAGAGAATAACCGTCAGAGGAAGAGACGAAATTGGGCGGGTCGCCCGCAGCATAGCTTAGGGGTCCGCTGAAGGAAATATCGACGTTATCGACCGAGAACGTCTCATCGGTCGCATTGAATCCGCCGGTGACCCGGAACCGAATAGTTGTATTGGCCGAGGTGTAATTGGTTGGGGAAACGAGATTGTAAGATCTGGTCCCGCTTCCCGTGGCACCGTCAAATGTTTCCAAAGTGGTGAAACTGCCGCCATCCGAACTTGCCTCTACCACCACTGTATCTCCAATCTCAAGGTTGGCGGCGGTGTAACCGAAGCTCAGCATAGCGCTCGTAGCGCCGGCGAGATTTGCACTGCGCAGGATCTGCGTTCCAGAGGCATTGGCTGGGGCGTTGTAGCTGATCTGAACATTGTCAATTGTCATTTCGTCGCCATTAGCATTCCAAGCCCCCGTGGCCCGGAACCGAAGTCTGACAGAGTCACCGGTAAAAGTGCCGATGGTGTACGTCTGCGTGTTGCCGCTCCATCCACCGGTCCCTCCATTAAAAGTGCCGAGGGTCGTATACCCGCCACCGTCCACGCTGTATTCGGCAACCACCACTTCACCGCTATCAAATCCTTCGTCAGTCGGTACGAAACTGATCGTAATACTACTGGCTCCGGAAACGTTTGCGTCCCTATAGATGCCGAAAGTATTCCCCGTGGCGCGGTCGAACCGAAGGCTGCCGGCATCAATATATATGTGGCGGTTGCCGATAATTGAAGGCGAACCATCGTCGGACTGTTCTATCCAATTGCCCGTCCAATTCTCGGACCCATAGTTGAGGCTGTAAGAAGCGCTGCCGAATTCATCCCTCACGGTAGACAACAGATATCTGAACTGCAACTGGCCCCCTGTAATCCATACAAATCCACCTGTCGCCCCTGTTGAACCGCTTCCATAACTGTCGGTCTCGGTCCAGGCGCCGGACCAATTCAACGAGCCGTTGTTATTGTTATAAGAGGCGGCGCCGAACTGATCGAGAACGTTGGCTGTTACCGGAAGAGTTACCTGGGAGCTGCCGGCCACATAGCTAACCCCATTGGGTAGCGGGTCGTACACCGATATGCCGGTGAGGGCGCCAGAGCCGGTGTTCGTGGCAGTCACCGTGTAAGTAATCGTATCACCCGGGTAGGCGACATCGGTAACGGAAGAAGTCTTGGTCACAGACAGGTTGTTGCTGCTATAGAAGTTGAATACTGAGTCCGTAGCCGTGAATGTCTGGGTAACCGCCGGATCGCCTATGGTACGGTCAACTGACGCTCTGACCGGGCTGACCGTAACTGATCCCGAGGTATGAGCGGCGGTAGTGTAAACCCAATAGTCGATGGTCAATTCTTGGTTGGGCGCCATGTCGACCTGGCCGCCGAACTGGGTGCTATCCCAGGTGAGGTTCTGGCCGCTGACCGCCGGTACGGCATTGGATGTTGTCAAGTCTGGCAAAGTGACTACCGGGGCGGGGCAGGCCGGTGTGGTCGTGGGTGTGCAGAAGGCCCAACCCGTGGCCAGGGTGTCGGTGACTCTAACATTCTCAACGTCGAATTTGTGGGTGGTGACGTGGATAGTGTACTTGGCCGTCTGACCTGTTCCAGTTCCCACAACCGTCGGATCAGTAGACTTGTCCGCCATGAGGACCAGATCTATCCAGTCTGCTCTGCCGGGCAGCGCGGTGTAACCGGCGTCCAATGCAGGCAGTTGTGCGGGGACAGTAGCAGGGTCGGGATTCTCTCCCCATGCAGACATAAAGGGGCTCGTAGAAAGGATAAAGGCGCCCGCCAGATCGCCGTCCACAGGATCATAGATAAACTGCGTCTGGAGACGATCTACTGAATAGATGACAGGAGCCCGGGGCCCATCAGCATCGTAGTCTACAAATACGACAGTATTATCCTGAACCGGGGCCAGGAAAAGGCCCGAATTGTCATAGTCAGCCGGGACTGTCACAGGCACGGAACCGGGTGCATACCCGACGAAGTACTCACTTTCGAGGAGGTAGGCCGGCACGAGCGGATAGCTCCAGTTATAAGTCCCTGCCGTGTCCTCTGTGTCAATGGATGAGACGGCCCAGAATGGCTCCCCTCCCTGGCTGCTGAGGTACACCGACGAACCGATCGGAACATAGGAACCTGTCTGCCGGAAAAAGGAAACTGTGCCGTTGGCGGGAACGGTAATAGATCCGGAGCCCGTGCTCACCTGGTAATTGACAGTGATGGAGGATCCCCATGGATTGTGGATGTAAATGTCGGTGTTGTGCCCTCCTGAGCCGCTGTCAACAGGGGCATAGTACTCATCGTCCCAAAGGCCCCGTGGGAAAGCAGCATAACCCCGTATATCGTACAAGAAACCGGCGTTAGCGGAGATGTAATTAACCTGAAGTGTGCTGGATCCCTGGATAGTGGCCCTGGTGTTGAGGGCTGTGGCTGCACCACAGCCAGCCCCCCCGTTACCGTCACTATTGCGGGAAAGCAGCAGCGTTTGGCCCATATTCAAAAGTATGAGGGTCCCATCACCGGGATCATTGCAGTCCCCGTCGAGGTTAGCGTCTACCGCGTCCCAGGCGCCGTCGCCGTTGAAGTCCACCTGGATAGACGTATTACTCTCGGTTGCCTGCACCAATGCAAAAACATGCTCGAAATCGAGCATGCCTGCTCCACCCGAATAAAGATCCTCCCCGAAAGGCATGATGTAGGTGGTCAACTGAGGACGGACGGGGTACACCTCCCAGGCAAGAGCCTGCACTGTTGCCGCCTGGCCGTCGCCCGGCGTAGCGGGGTTTGGCTGGATGTTGGTATCCGTTCCGGCGACGCAGTTGCCGTCGCCATTTGTGTCATTGCAGACCTGTTCCGGCATGATTGTCCGGGTGAGAGTGGCACTGCCACCAGCCACGTAGATCATGTCCTTTCCGTCGTAGTAGCAGCCGTTGGCAGTTACGGGGGCGGCGCAAGGGGTTGGAATATTGAGACAGTCACTTCCGAGGTTGGTGCGCTCAGAGACGACACTGGGAACATCCTGACTGATCAGTCTGAGAAACGCGCCGGCATTCTGGACGGGACAGACCTCGTCAGCCGTGTCCATGGGGTCTTCGGGATCGAATTCGTAGCCATCCTCCCAGTGGTCGATATAAATCCTCGTATTATCAGTCCAGGAGGTGATGCCGATGGCAGAATAAAGAGCCCTGGTAATTCCCCCTACTCTTCCGAGTGTGCGATTAGTCGCACTATCCTCGAATACTATGGCCATTTTCTCTTCTTCTCCGGGAACAAAATACTGGCTATAACCGGCAGGGATCGCAGCGTAAACAAACGACGCGTTCAAGAATAGCAATAGAATAAAGAAGATTTTTGTAATGATTGGAAGGCATGAAACATCGCTGACACCGACTGACGGATCGCAGTTCTTTTTTTTCATTTTTCCCCCCGGAAAGGATGATTCGATTATTTTCATTAAGGATTCTTCATTGATTCCGATCACCGGATTTTCATCCAGACTATCCATATTCACGAATAGGTAATACTGCACGTCATATTACAGCAAGCTCCATGCCATAATGTCTCGGCAATGTGACGGCTCTCGGACACCGATCCGTAAATCCTTAAAATCTGATTCAATTATAAGTACTTAGGCAGCGAAATTGCAATCCTACCCAGGTAGGGGGTTGGTGGCATTTTTTGTCATCTTTTCGCGGTTAATCATCTTTTTTTGGGCGGCAATGACAATTCTTTGAGAGCGACTCCATAAACTGATAAAGGCATTCTGGATGCCGGATCAAGCCCGGCATGACAAAAACAAGACTCTATCGATAGACGTTAATTAATCTTTCCTAACCCTCTGTCGATATTTTTTAGTATAATTTCAGAGAGTTGAAATCGCGGACGTTCGATAACGAAATGAAAAAGAATTGCGGCATATTTTTATTTGCGGGTTTGATTCTGTTTATTCTCAGCTTATGGCTGCCTGCACAGAACGCCTTTTCCGCCGAGAAGACCTTCCTCTGGAAGGTCCGGGCGGAGGCAAATACCATCTATATCCTGGGCTCTCTTCATTTCATGAAAAAGGACGCCTATCCGCTGGACAGGAGTATCGAAGATGCCTTCGGCTCCTCCGACGTTCTCGTGGTCGAAGCGAATATCAACGATATCGCGCGCATTGATATAGGAAAACTGATGGACACCGCTTTCTATGCGGGCGACGATACTCTTCAGAACCATGTGTCTCCAGATACTTACGATCTGGTGAAGAAAGAGTATGAAAAAATCGGCATTCCCATCTCGATAGTCTCCAGGCAAAGACCCTGGTTCCTCGCGCTGACACTGACATCTTTCGAACTGGTGAATCTCGGATTCGATCCGAGTTACGGCATCGAAGCCCACTTCATCAGTAAGGCGACAGGCAGGAAAAGGATTGAGGAACTCGAAAGTTTTGAATACCAGATCAATCTCCTCTCGGGTTTTTCGGACTGGGAGCAGGAGATGTTTCTCTTGTACACCCTGAAGGACGTCAATTCTTTCGATGAGAACGCCGACAACTTGCTTCAAGCCTGGAAGACAGGGGATGTGAAGCGCCTCGAATCCATCGCCTTGAAGAACATTTCCGATGACGGGAGGCTGTCTTCGGTCTATGAAAAGCTCATTTACGAAAGAAACAGAAATATGACAACGAAGATCGAGAGCTTCTTGAGAAAGAAGGAGACGTATTTTGTTGTCGTCGGCGCAGGACATCTCGTCGGCGAAAAGGGAATAATTGAGACTCTGAAGAGAAAGGGATATTCCGTACAACAAATTTAACGATTCTATCATTCTATCATCTATGCCTTCGCTGATAATAGACGGATATAACCTGATCGGCACTTCCCACAAAGACCTCAAGAAACAGAGGGACGCGCTTGTCGATACCCTCATCAAATATGGAAAAGCGAAAGGTCATGAAATCACTGTTGTTTTCGACGGCTGGAAGACTGGCGAAGCGGAAGAGCGAAAGTCGGTTGTGGGCGGCGTGAACATCGTTTTCTCCCGGATTGGCGATACCGCCGATGTGGTCATTGAACGCATGATATCTTCGCGTCGGCGTGAGTGGATCGTCGTGAGTTCGGACAGGGAAATCGCCAGGCATGCATGGTCATGCGGTTCGGTGCCCGTGTCTTCAGAGGAATTCTTAGGTATTCTCCAACGAAATACTCCGGCGGTTTTTGATGAGGATGCGGATGACTATCTCATGGAACCACGAAAGGGAAATGCAAGACAGCTTTCGAAAAAGGAAAAGGCAGTCAGGAAGGCTCTGCAGAAGCTCTGATGGCATGGATGAAAAAGCTTCTCAGGCGCCGGCCTGCAGATGCCGTAACCATAGCGTTCCTCGCCTTTTTAACGGCTTTAACACTCCTTTTCTATCCGGCAGTTCCGAAAGCAGCGTTTCTCATAGCTGCCTACCTCTCGCTCGTCGGAATACAGGTTATCCTTGTTCGATTTAAAGACAGAGGAGGATTTCTCGGGTTTTTTTATGACCTGATTTTCCCGACCATCTGCGTGCTCGTTGTATTCGACAGCCTGGAATGGGTTGTCCATTATGTGAACCCGCATGACATAGACCCGATCCTCATCCAACTTGACTATCTCATATTCGGCGGTCATCCGACCGTGATGCTCGAAAGAATCGTGGACCCATATCTGACCGATCTCCTTCAGATCGCTTATACGTCATACTACTTAATCCCTCTCACTTATGGACTTGTTCTCCTCCTCGACGACCGGAGAACTGAATTCGACAAGTCGCTTTTCCTCATCCTCTTTTGCTTCTACCTTTCCTATCTCGGATATATTCTGATGCCTGCGCTGGGGCCGCGCTTTACCATCGACCATCTTCAGACCATGGAATTAAGGGGATTCCTCGTGGCCGAGCCCATACAGAACCTCCTGAACAGACTCGAAGGGATCAAGCGGGATGCCTTCCCGAGCGGACATACCGCAATAGCGCTGACCGTACTCTATCTATCGCATAGATTCAAAAGAAAGCTGTTCTGGATATATCTCCCGGTAGTCACCGCACTGATCTTCTCTACGGTTTACTGCAGGTACCATTATGTCGTGGATGTAATCGCCGGCTTCGGCCTCACAGTCATTACCATCGTGACCGGAGAATGGTATTATGGATGGTGGACGGAAAGATGCAAGAAATGTCATATTTGCCCAAAATAGATGTTTGAAAATGCAGGGAATAAGGATATTTTGGACGGCAATTAAGAAATTTCTTCTGAAAGGAGACATGTATGAAGCGGCTTATGTTGACAGTTCTCATTGCAGGATTATTGGTTGCAGTTGCAGCTATCGGAAATGTTTTCGGGGCAACCCCGGACGATCAGCCGCCTGTCGTTGTAAAGACCATCCCTGAGTCCGGATCCCGGAATGTCGATCCTTCCCTGACCGAGATCCGCGTTACATTCAGTAAAGAGATGATGGACAAGAGCTGGTCCTGGGTTCAGATAGCACCGGAGAACTTCCCGAAGATCGTCGGCAGTCCTCGGTATCTCGAAGATAGGAAGACATGTGTTATCGATGTGCAGCTTGAACCAGGGAAGACTTACATCATATGGCTGAACACGCAGAAATTCACTAATTTTAAGGACGCGGGAGGACGCCCGGCCCGGCCTTACCTTCTCATATTCGATACAACGGAGATATAGACACTGACATGCTGAAAAACCTTTCCGGACTGTTTCTTCTGCTTTTGCCTGTTTTTGTCGGCCCGGCCGCTGCTGTGGATTGTGAAATCGTTGATTCGCGCTTCTACGAGAAACAGCAGGAGGTGATCGCCACTGAATGGATCGGCGGAATTCCCTATATGGTTCGGAAGACCGAAATCTATCCATGCGCGGATATAACGTTCAGAAACGTTTTCTGGCAGGCCCTCTACTCTTCAGATATCGAGGTCACTGCAACCTTCGCCGACGGAAGCTCGAGGTCAAAAAAAGTGGAGTGCGGGAAAAAACTTCTTGAACCCAATGACAAGTTTTCCTGTTCGGTCTGTTTCGAAAACGAATATCCGCTTTCGAAGGTTGAATGCAGGTTCAAATAGGATATGCTTTTCTAAGACGCTTCAAACGGGAGGATAATCTTACCCGGATTATTCATGAGTTGCGGATTTGCAGAGCAGATGCATTATCATCGCTCATTCTCTTTTCCGTTAAGAATTCGGAATCCCCGAGGTACCGCGATAAGAATCGGGATAAAGCCGCTACGATACAGCATCTGCTCTGACTGACTAAAAAAATTCATGCATAATCCGGGGCTAGAATCCAGAATGCCATTTGTGACTTTCTTGGCCGATAACAGAAGAGAAGAGGCACGCGAGGGGGAGACTATCCTTGAGACTGCGGA
>JBFLXP010000004.1:0-25441 GCA_040757315.1 Nitrospirota bacterium | reverse complement strand
ACGTCCCGACGGGAGTGAGAGGATCGTGCACGAAGAGGGCGAAGTAGTGTTTGATGATGCCGGGAAACCCCTCCGCATGGTGGGGACTGTTCAGGATATAACAGAGTTAAAAAAAATCGAACAGGAACTGCGCTCGTCGGAAGAGCAGCTTAGGCATCTGTCCTCGCAGCTTATCACGGCACAGGAGGAGGAGAGGCGGCGCCTCTCAAGAGAGCTGCACGATGAATTGGGCCAGTCGCTTTCTCTGATGAAAATACGGGTAAGATATATCAGGAATAAGCTTCGCAGGGATCAGGAATCGCTCGTGAACGAGGCTGACGAAATCCTTCAGTATATAGATGCCGTGATCGAGAACGTGAGACGCCTCTCGAAAGACCTTAGCCCATCGGTCCTTGAAGACCTTGGTCTAACGTCGGCGATCATGTGGCAAATCGGCAATTTTGCCAGAAATAACGAACAGATACGCGTGACCCATGATATAATAAATATCGATAGTGTAATCCCACGGAACATGCATATCAACGTTTATAGAATAGTTCAGGAAGCGCTTACTAATATCGAGCGGCATGCTGATGCGAGAAATGTCTCAATAGGCATAAGTATGGATGACGAGAAGGTATTTTTCCATGTTCACGACGACGGCAAAGGCTTTGAATCGCGAAAGGAGTCGCTCGGAGACGTGAAAGCAGGACTCGGACTGACCAGCATGAAAGAACGCGTATGGATGCTCGAAGGAACTCTTGACATCAGCAGCCGGGAAGGGCAGGGGACGTCCGTTGCGGTTAGCGTTCCCATAAGGAAGGCTGTCGCCGAATGACCCGCTTCCGAGTTATTATCGCCGACGACCACGCTCTGTTCAGGCAGGGCCTGAAGAGGATTCTCTCCGAAATCCCGGGAATTCAGATCGTGGGGGAGGCCGGCGACGGTCTCGAACTTCTTCAGGTGGTGAGGACGACGCCTGCGGATTTGATCATCGCCGACGTATCGATGCCGAACATGCGGGGGATAGAAGCCGTGCATGAGATCAAGGCAGAATTTCCCGGGGTCAAGGTGCTGGTCCTGACTATGCACAGGGAGAGGGACTATCTGCGGAACGCAATCGCGGCGGGCGCCAACGGGTATCTGCTCAAGGAAGACGCCGATAAGGAACTTTTCACTGCGATCGACAAGATCAGGAAAGGGATGGCCTTTCTCTCTCCGAAGCTCTCTGAAGACCTGACCCAAGATCTGACAAGAGCATTCAGAGGTGACTACAGCGCCATCGAAGAACGCGACCAGCTCTCGAACCGTGAACGGGAGGTGCTCAAACTCATCGCCGAGGGGAAATCCAGCAGACAAATTGCCGAAATACTCTGTATCAGCAGCCGCACGGTAGAACGCCACCGCTCGAACATCATGGGCAAATTAAACTTCAAGAAAACAGCCGATCTCGTGAAGTACGCCGTCGGCAAAGGATATATTTAAAGATTCTTCCATATTTTCCTCTCCTTAGCCGTCATACATCCACCCCGAATTTCTTTCTATTTTTTTCGACGCTCTTTTCTGTCATGGTGATCCGTCATCCGTCTTGAGTACCGACGGACGTAAGACGGATTCAGCATCTCATCTATTTTCCTCGATAAGACAGTGAGATCCCGAAATGAATTCGGGATGACCCCATACTATCTATAGTCTGTCCACAAAGTCTTATTTTGTCATTATCCGGCTTGACCGGATAATCCAGAACGTATTGAAAAGACTGGATTCCCCGATCAAGTCGGGGAATGACGGATTACCTGAATACTTAATTTATGGACAGACACTCTATCTAACTAACTCACCATTTGACGGGCAATCGCGCAGGGTTGCCTCTACCATTTCCCCATCTCACTTGTCTAATGGGTATTTTTACCCACGCCGAAATGGGTGTTTTCCCGCAGGAAAATTGAGTATTTTAGCGGATTTATTGGAAGTTCCATACTTGGTAGAGTTATATCATGCAGAAAGAAAAGGGGGGCTGTACAGATGGCGCAAACTACATTAAACCGGAGTTCGGAAAACAAACAGCATCAAGATGTTAATCCAGTACAGTTGCCGGTCTATCGGGAAAATAGAAGCATGAAGGGAGACCCGTTCGAACCGGTCAATAACATGATGAAGTCCGACAATGCAGGCTATCGCATCGAAACGCTCGACGCAGGCATGGATAAACACGACGTTTTCTCGATGTGCGTTCACGACATGAAGACGCCGGTCATGGTGGCGAAAGCCTTTTTATCGAAGCTTTCATCCAGGATATCGGAATCCTTGAATGAAAACGAAGCGTCATATTTCGATATTGTGAAAGGAAATTTGGATAAGCTGGACCGCCTGATAAAGGAGATCATGGAGTTCGTACATCTTGAACGGTACGAACCCAGGCTCGGGCCGGTCAATATCATAAGGACAGTGATGGAATCCATAGGTGACATGAAGGCCGCAGCGGATGAGAAGAATATACGGATTTATTTCTACCAGAAAAAAGGACTGCATGAACTGACTCCTGTTGTTCGCGGCGATCAAGGCATGATCAAACGAGCTGTTACGAACCTGTTGGAAAATGCTGTCAAGTATACATATCCGGAAGGTGTCGTGACTGTACAGCTTTCCAGCATGGAGGACAGGTTGGTTATTCAGATCCAGGATACCGGGATCGGAATTCCGGAGCACCTTCTCCCTTACGTGTTCGCTCCTTTTTATCGGTGTAATTCCTATGCCGAAGGAACGGGGCTGGGCCTTTTCTTCGTTAAGGCGATCGTCGAGGGGCACGGCGGCCAGATCCACGCTGAAAGTTCAAACGGCAAAGGAAGCACCTTCAGCTTTACTCTGCCGATATGGAAAGAGCCCGTACGAAGAGAAGCATGATAATTCAGGTGAATCGGTGAAAAGGTTATGGAAAGAACCTGTACAAACCGGCCCGAAGGAGGTGATAGGGAAATGAAGTAGGGTGAGGGGGATGAGCAGACGGGAAAAAGTAATCACTATTAATTCACCGGAAAGTCGGATAACGAGGAGGGGAAAAATGGGTTACACACAAGTAGCATTAGAAGACAGGATCCTGCAGATGTATCCCGAGATTTTGAACAAAGGCATATCGCCGCGAATAAGTTTTGACGAACAGAGAGACACGTGGCTGATCAAGCTCAAGAAGGACGGCAAGGAGATCACCATCTGTCTCAATAAAGAAGATGCGGACGCCTGCATGGACAACACGTATTGCAAGAGTTTTGGTGAAGAAGTCGGAAAAGCCGTGAAGGAGTTTGCGGCTTAGATGGAATATTCGGGATTTGCGAATCCCCCTTCACACTTACCCCGGGGAGATAAGGGGGCGGATATATCCGTATCCCTTATCTCCTTCCCTCCACTCGCAGGGGACGAAATCCCTTCGTGTAAACGGTTTTTGAACAGGAGACTGAAAAATGGCAAAACACAAAACAAATAACATAGTAAAGACTTTGGAAGACTGGAGATTGCTGGAGGACGAGACGATAAGCCTGGCGGAAAAGCTGATGCAGAAATCAAACAATTCCTTCATAAAATTGATCATGGAGATGATAAAGCGCGATTCTGAAAAACACAAATCCATGCTCCAGTTCACTATCGACCATCTCACCAAAGAGGCTATAGAGTTGGCCCCGCAGGACCTGATACCTCTTGCGGATGTGCTCGAAAAGCATCTTGCGGCCGAGGCGAAATCCATGGGTCTTGCGAACCAGGCCGTGACCCAGATACATGACTATTTCGCTAATTTCGTGATCTCGTATCTGCTGGCCGACGAAGTCAAACATCACGAAATGCTGACGAGACTCGACCATATCAAGGGTCAGGTGTATCCGTACGGCGCAGTCAGGATGAAGGCGCTCGAAAACCAGTTCGGCGAACCTATCAGGATGTGATGAGCTGTCCATATATAACGACAGAGGATATTTTTACATGTACCGTCAAGGATCTGTACATGCCGAGCCTTGTAGAAATGGAATGGTATTGCCTCGACAAAGGGAAAAGATACAGGGCTTGTCCCTTTTTTGTACCTGCCGCCAAGAGTGAGCGGCCGACCGGAATGAGGACTGTTACAGAGCCTCACAACAACTTGAGCGCAGCAGTATGCAGCGGAGACAGCGGGGCGGGAGTCGGCAGCGCGGCTGCCGGCTCTTAGAATTCAAGAAACAGGAAGAGGATAGGAACGGTGAAAAGATGCCCGATGGAACCAGCGATGTTATTCTGCCGGCGTGCAAAAGATACGGTAAAGCCCCAGCCATGAAGAGACCGTACCGAATCGTTATAGCGGACGACCATGCTTATTTCAGGCAGGACCTCGAAAAGATGCTCACCGAAAAGAGGGAATTCAGTGTCATAGGCCAGGCATATGACGGCCTCGATCTTCTCGATTTCCTGAAGACGGAGGTCCCCGACATGGTCATTCTCGATATATCGATGCCGAGACTCAACGGTCTGAACACCGCCGGCGAGATCAAGATCAAATATCCCGGTGTGGCCATATTGATGTTGACGATGCACAAAGACGAGGAATATATTACCCGGGCCTTGTCGGCCGGCGCCGACGGCTACCTGCTGAAAGAAGAAGTGGACCGGGAATTGTTTATCGCCCTTGATTGCATCAGATCCGGGCGTATATATCTGTCGCCGTCCTGCCCTTCCTCCAGAAGAGGCAATTAACCTGACACGTTGCGAAAACTAATATCCAGATCCGGCGATGAGATGAGAGAAACCTTATTTTTTGTGTCATTGCGAGCACCTGAAGGGTGCGTGGCAATCTTACAGTTGTCCTTCCATAGCTGCGGCAGCCCCCGCGCTGCCGGATCCGTGAGCACAGGGGCTCGCGTAGCTGACAATAATCATTCCCTGGACGATATGTCATCAGGAGCGCCTGATCCGAGTGCGTCTTCAGTTTATTTCGAAAGTAAGGAGAGTCCGCATGAAAAGGTCATATTGCAGTAGACGCGATTATGAATTTCAAGAGGTGGAATCATGATGAAGCAAGGAGAAACTATTACACACGACGAGGAGGAGGATTATTATACGGACTTTTCTTCGCTCCGCACGGACGTTGAGAGCGAAGAGGAGCACAGGAACGAATATCAGGGCGGCGTCGGAGAACACGACCCTCTTCGTTCCTATATCAGGGAAATGCAGAAGACGCGTCTTCTCACCAAGAACGGCGAGGTGGAACTCGCGAAGAGGATGGAAGACGGATGGCATAAAGTCATCAAGGTCATCGCATCCTATCCTTTCGATCTCAAGAAAGTGCCGCTGCGGTCGGCGAATGGACACAGGAAGATATTGCTGACTCCGGAGCCCCGGAAAAACGGTAAGAACGGCTCTCACAAGCCGCACCAGCTTATTCAGTTCGGTGACGGAAAGAGAAATATCCATCACGCGCCTTCACACGACTGCCTCTGGTTCACGGACGACGCTTCGGATATCGACGGCGCGGGGCGTGCCGTTTCCATCAAGAATGTTCGTGATGTCGCGGCCAAGGACGAATCGGCGTTCTCGTTTGTGGAAGAGATGAAAACACTTGTGGCTGAGGCTGAGTCCCTGGACGGGAAGACGGCCGGACGCCGGAAGAGAATCCAGAATTGTTTCCCGGTCAACGGGAAAAAACGAAGGGTAAAAGATCACTGCGGAGTTTCGAGCAGGAAAAACGGCGTCGTAAAGAAATCTCTTGACGAGCTTCTGGAGGGCGAGCGCGAATTTCTTCAGGCAAGGGAAGCGATGATCGAGGCGAACCTGAGGCTTGTCATCAGCATAGCCAAGCGGTACATGGGGAGAGGTCTGACTTTTTCCGACCTGATTCAGGAGGGCAATGTCGGGCTGATGAAAGCGGTTGACAGATTTGAATATAAACTTGGCTATAAATTCAGCACATACGCGGCATGGTGGATAAGGCAGGCGATAACGAGAGCTCTTGCAGACCAGGCCCGGACCATTCGTCTTCCGAACCACATGGTGGAACTGGCGCATAAGGTGGCGACCGCCGAGAAGCAACTGGTCCAGCAAAAGGGACAGGAGCCGTCACCCGAGGAAATTGCGAAGCTCCTGAATGTTCCGGTCGAAAAAGTGGCCATTATTCTCCGGACGTCAAAAGACGCGCTCTCCCTGGATACGCCGACCGGGGAAGAGAACAGCCACATTATAGACTTCATAGAAGATAAAGAGGCAAAGTCTCCGCTGGATGGCGTGATAGCCGACGACCTCAAGGTGAAACTCGATCATATGCTGCATGAGTTACCTCCTCAGCAGGAGATTGTCATCAGGAAACGGTACGGCATTGACGGAGAAATGCCGCAAACTCTCGGCGAACTGGCAAAGGAATTCTCTGTGAGCCGCGAGCGTGTAAGGCAGATCGAGATGAACGCACTGAAGAAATTGAAATGTCTGTCGCAGAAGATGGCGCAGGAACTGAAATGAACCGAAAACAGAATCGGGCAATAAGAAATGACCCGTGTCTCTTTCTGCCGTCATTGCGAGTCCCGAATGCTTTCGGGACGTGGCAATCTCTCCGCTTGGTCGTGAGACGAGATCGCCACGCTTCGCTCGCGATGACACAAAAGTAAGTCATCAGGATTGAAACGAAGCAAAAGGAGGACATATGCCGGTACTCGAAATTGACGGAAAGAGGATCGAATTAGACGAAGAAGGATATCTGGTGAACGAGCAAGACTGGAACGAAAGTGTCGCCTGTGCTATCGCGGATAAGGAGGGAGTGAGCGCGAAATGCCCTCTAACGGCTGAAAAAATGGAGATCTTGAGATTCATGAGACAGTACTACAAACAGTTCAGCGCGGTGCCGATTCCGCGTGCTGTCTGCAAGAACGTGCATCAGCCGAGGGAATGCACGTATGAGGAATTCCCGGACCCCACGATAGCATGGAAGATAGCAGGGCTGCCGCAGCCGTCCAGGCACGTTGTTGCTCAATTGAAAGGACTGGGCGGGGTGTCGTAGGAGAATTTTCGGACACCGCGGGATAGAAAAAAGCAAGCAAAGGAGGATGAACCGTGAAATGCCCTTTTCTCGTCAAGTGGCTGACCTGTGCCTGCAGAATCGATTACAGACTTTATTTCCCGAGCGTTTTCGAATTGCAGAACTATTGCAGAAAGGAAGAGCATCAGAAATGCCCTTTCTTCTTAAAGAAGGCGGAAATAAACGATACGTATTTTTGTGAAATTTAGTAACGGTCACGCATCATGAAATCAGGAAAGGCGGTCGTATTATGAAAAAACTGATCGGAATTTTTTTTCTCATCGCGCTTGCCGCACTGGCTGCTCTTGCGGCGCTTACTTATGCGTAGGAAACAGCCGCCTTTGACATAGACGCCCGTAGCTTCTTTATTTGCCTTCCGGCAAGTCCCCCCTTGTAGAGACACCTTTCTGTATAATAAAATAAAATTCTGTGGTATAAGGATGATGTTCTTCCGACTTTCAGGCGCAAAATAGAATCCTCTCCCTTGAGGGGAGGGGAAACTATGGATGGCTCTCACACGAAAGTCTGAAAACTGACGATGAAAGAAAAAGAACTTCAAATCAGGAACATATTTCCCGATGAAGCGAACATCCCTGAACTGTTTCGCATGAAGGATCCTGTTGTCCAGCGCGAATATCTTGTAAATGGGGAGATGAGACGGTGGACGGGCGAGATGCAGGAAGTTGTGTCGCCCGTATACGTGAAAAGTCCTTCGGGCCTTTCAGAGAACGTCCTCGGTGCATACCCTCTGGTTGGGGAGAAGGAAGGCCTGGAAGCGCTTGAGGCTGCGGTGGCCGCCTATAACAGCGGCAGGGGCCTCTGGCCGTCGTTATCTCTCCATGAAAGGATAGCATCCGTCGAAACATTTGTTTCAGAGATGGTGCAGGTGAAAGAGGAAATCCTGCGGCTGCTAATGTGGGAAATCGGCAAGTCTTACGAAGGCGGACTGAAGGAATTCGACAGGACCGTGGAATGTATCCGGAATACATTCGGGGCCGTTGAACGGCTGGATCGCTCGTCTTCGCAGTTCATAGTTGAGGAGTCGATAATCGGAAAGATAAGGAGGGCGCCGCTGGGGGTCGTTCTCTGTATGGGGCCCTACAACTATCCGCTCAATGAAACGTTGGCGACTCTGATTCCCGCCTTGATCATGGGAAATACATCAGTGGTAAAGCCGCCGAAACTCGGGGTTCTCCTTTATAGTCCGCTGCTGAAAGCTTTCCGGAAGGCGTTTCCTGCCGGAGTGGTAAATATTATATATGGCGACGGTAAGCGGCTGGTTCCGCCAATTCTTCGGTCGGGCAAAATCGACGTACTTGCCTTCATCGGGTCGGGCAGGGTGGCGGAAATAGTGAAAAGCTATCATCCGAGACCTCAGAGGCTGCGGGCGGTGCTGGGACTGGAAGCCAAGAACCCTGCGATTGTATTGCCGGACGCGGATATCGACGCGGCCGTGAAGGAATGTGTTCGCGGAAGCCTCTCGTTTAATGGTCAGCGGTGCACGGCGCTAAAGATACTGTTTGTGCATTCGGGAATCGCAAAGGAGTTCGTAGAAAGATTTGCGGATGAAGTGAGCAGTCTGAGATGCGGCATGCCGTGGGAGAAGGATGTTTTCATAACGCCGCTGCCGGACGCCGACAGAATACGATATCTCGGTGAACTGATGAAAGACGCTGAGAAATGCGGCGCCCGAATCGTCAACAAATCGGGCGGATGCACAAACATAACCTTTTTTTATCCTGCCTTGCTCTATCCGGTCGACAGCCGGATGAGAATATACCACGAGGAGCAATTCGGCCCCCTCGTTCCGGTTGTGCCCTTTGACGATATTGAAGCGCCTGTCCGATACTGCATTGAATCCAGCTACGGACAGCAGGCGAGTATCTTTGGCAGAGATATTGCCGCACTGGGGAAACTGGTCGATGTCCTTGTGAATCAGGTATGCCGCGTGAACATAAACTCCATATGTCAGCGCGGCCCCGACGTCTTCCCCTTTGCCGGAAGGAAAGATTCGTCAGAGGGAACCTTGTCCGTGTCGGACGCACTTGAGGCTTTCTCTATCCGGACTATCGTCGCTACGAAAGACGTCAACGGCAATAGGGAAATAATAACCGGCATCGTAAGGGAAGGTTCGTCCAGTTTCTTATCGGAGAGGAAATCATAGGGAATCATATGGAAAGCGGACGAAAAAAGAAGGCCCGCACAGGCCGGGAAAATGAGATAAATGGACTCGTCAAGGAAAGAACGGACGAACTTGTCAGGGCCAATGAGGCCCTCAGGGAGAGTGAACGGAAATATCGCATGCTTATCGAGGAAGCATCGGACGGCATATTCATTCTCGATAAGGGCGGCAACGTAAACGACGTAAATGCAACCGCCTGCCGCATGCTTGGTTATCCCCCGGAGGAACTGCTCGCGCTCAATCTGCGGAATATCATTCCGGAAGAAGACCTGAAAGCTGTTCCGCTCAAGATGAAGGAAGTTTTTTCGGGTGAGACGGTGGTCATTCAGAGGAGATTCCGCCGCAAGGACGGAAGCCTTATCCATGTCGAGGTGAGCGCCAAAATGCTCGATGAGGAAAGATTCCATACCATAGTGCGCGATCTGACCGAGCGGAAGAGAGCGGAGGATGCCCTGCGGCTGAGCGACGCGCGCCTTGCTGAGGCCCAGAAGATAGCCCATCTGGGCAACTGGGACTGGAACATCGTGACAAATGAGTTGTACTGGTCCGACGAGATCTACGGAATTTTCGGACTATCCCCTCAGCAGGCCGGGGCGACTTTCGAGACGTTCCTCAACTGTGTCCACCCCGACGACAGGGCATACGTGAGGAGGGCGGTGAGTGAAGCCATGTATGGCGCTCCGTACAGCATCGACCACAGGATCGTGCTGCCGGACGGAAAGATCTGCTGCGTCCACGAGCAGGGAAATGTTACCTTCGGCGAAAGCGGAGAGCCGGTTCGCATGTTCGGCACGATTCAAGACATAACGGAACGCAAGGAGGCTGAAAAGGCCCTGCTGGATTCGAAAGCGAAATATCAGGCCATTGTCGAGGGGTTTGACGGATTCATTTACATCTGCTCGGAGGACCACGTCGTTCAATTTATGAACGAGCGTCTGATCGAGCACCTGGGGTATAACGCAGCAGGAGAGAATTGCTATCGTGCCCTTTATGGCTTTGATGACGTCTGTCCATGGTGCCAGAGCAACAGGGTCAGGGACGAGGAAATCGTGAGGGGTGAGCTTCACAGTCCCGGCAACAGCCGTTGGTACTATATCGTGAGCACGCGCATTCACAATCAGGACGGCGGAATTTCGATGATGGTAATGCTTCAGGATATCACCGAAAAGAAATCGAATGAAATGCGGCTCATTATGAGTGAAAAGCTTGCCGCTCTCGGACAGATGGCGTCCGGAATCGCACACGAGATAAACAATCCTCTTGCTACTATCTCGGCATGTGCCGAGGGCCTGATGGGCAGGATTAAGAAAGAACGGCTCGACCCGGAGGTGTTCGAAACCTATTTGAAGATAATCAGCGAGGAAGTGAGCAGGTGCAAAGGCATAACCACAAACATGCTCTCTTTCATACGGAAGACCGGGGACGACAGAAAAGAAATAGACATCAACGAGATGCTGGACAAGACCCTCGATATGGTCGGATATCAGGGGAGGCTGAAACATGTTGACGTGGTGAAGAAATATTCCGGGAAACTGTTTGTCAATGCGAACGAGGGTGAACTGCGGCAGGTCTTTCTCTCGATAATCGTGAATGCCCTCGACGCTATGGAGGACAGAGGCTCCATCACTTTGGAAACAGGCGCCGAGGATCACAGGATATTCATAAGAATAGCCGATACCGGCCCGGGTATTCCTCCCGAACTTGTGAACAGGATATTCGATCCCTTCTTCACCACCCGGTCAGATCGCGGCGGAACGGGGCTCGGCCTCTCCATAGCAAAGAAGATTATCGACGATTCCCAGGGGACGATCGACGTCGTCTCAAACCCGGGACAGGGAGTGAGTTTCAAAATCGTCTTACCCGTACCGGTGTGACGAATTGTGGCAATATGCCGCGTCTCGATGGCATTTTGACCGCCCCTCTTTGTTCCAACCGGCCATAAGTCCGCATGAAATCACCCTGTTGATATTTGGCATTTTTTTTGCATACCCATCCTCAAGTGAGTATTCAGTAATCACCTCCAAAAAAAGGATGGATCACATGGTAACTGGACTGCAGGAAGCAACCGAAGAGGAAGTAGGGCTCAGGAGTCTTGCCGAAGCCGTCATTCTTCAATCCATGGCGGATCTGTGGAACAGGGATTATCACCATGCAAGCAAGAAATTCTTCAGGGGCGAAGGGTTCACCTTATGGGCTGCTTTGGCGGGTATCGGTCCGTTAAGCCGGATTCGACTTCTCAATCTCATTCAAAAAGAAATTCTCAACGGCAATTAGGCCCGGCGTTAATACGTGAGTGCGCGATTGAACATTCTGCTGGCCGAGGACGACAAGAACCTCGGCTTCATCCTCAAGCACGAACTCGAAGGGGACGGTTACTACGTCGACCTCGTGCATGACGGAGTCGAGGCCGTATTAAGATTTCTCGATGTTGATTATGACGTTCTCCTTTTTGATATAAGAATGCCGAGGCTTGACGGCATCACGGCTCTGAGGATAATCAAGAGAATGAAATCCGATGTCTTTGCCGTCATTTTTTCGGGACATGCCGGTCCCGACGACAGAGAAGCTGCGGTGCGGGCGGGAGCCGCCGCCTGCCTTGAAAAACCCTTCGAGATAGCCGCTGTCAGGCAATACCTGAAAAGCATCTCCACTTTTGCTCCCTCAATGCAGCTTGCCCAGTCTACCGGCTAAAGAGGCGGTCTCAAGAAGCAGGCCGTCGATCTCATCCAGTCCGCCGTGCCAGAAATTCCTGTCGGTTATGTCAACACCCATCCTGCGGAATATATTTTTCGGAGAGTCCGACAAACCGGCCGAGAGAAATTCTTTGACTCTGCCGATGTGGCGGGAATCCCTTTTAACGCTCTGCTGCAGGGATTTGGAAATAAGAAGACCGCCGGCGTAAGAGTAAACGTAAAAAAAACTTCTGATGTGACTCCAGTATATCCACCAATTTTCCGATCCGGGCGACTGCTCGACCGCTTTCCCCATGTAAGCCGCCATGTTCTTCCGAAAGAGTGCGCCGATCTCCTTCCGGGAAAGATATCCCCTCCGCCTGAATTCCTTGTGTAAGTCCATCTCGAAACGGTAGCAGGCAATCTGTCTGAAAATGGTCGATACGTCGTCGTTCAATTTCCTCAACATGATCGAAAGTCTTAACTCGTCGTCCGCTTCTTTCAGAATTTCTTCGAGCACGAAATCTTCCATGAAGGTGCTCGCTACCTCAGCCGTTGATGTAGGCGTCCCGAAATCCAGCGCATGATGTTTTTCCCCGACCATCTCGTTATTGATCCCGTGGCCGAGCTCATGCGCCAGCGTGAGAACGTCACTCAGCCTGCCTGTATGGTTGAGAAGAATATACGTGGGCTGGGTTATGAGATGATGTGAGCAAAAGGCCCCGCCTGCTTTTCCCTTGCGCGGATAGACGTCTATCTGGCCGTTCTTCGTAAAGCTGTCGAGGATATCGAGGAACTTCTGATCGAGACCCTTCAGAGTCCTCTTTACAAGCCTGATCGAATCCGGATAGGAATACGTCTTCGTAATCCTGCCGAATTCGACATTGCGTTCGTGGTATTTAAGCCGTTTGACTTTCATTAAACGCGCTTTGAGAGCATAGTACTTTCGGGGGATTTCGAACCTGTCTTCGACGGCTTTGACGAGCGTGTCCACGACTTCGGTATCAATGTCGTCACTGACATGCCGGGCGATATCGGGGCGCGGAATTCCGCGGAGTTCATCGTCGACTTCCTTATTCGCGAGCACGGAATTGATCTCGGATTCGGCGACATCCGCGTATGAATGGAGGATTCCATTAAAAGCCTTTGCAGCAGTGTCGCGCACTCTTTTGTCGCTGCTGTTCATCAGGCTCATGATCTCGGAAAACGGCTTCAGCGTTTTTTTCCGATCTTCGGATAAAACTGTTCTCTCCTCCTTTGACAGAAAGCTCGAGGTCATCTTCACCCAGTTGGAATAGGATGTTGCGGATTTGAGGTTCAGGATCTTTTCTTCGGGCTCGCTGAGCAGGTACCTGGCTTCCTCAAAAATCCGCTCCAGATGATGTCTGTAAGTTCTGAGCCCCGGATATTCAAGGAAAGCCCTCTGTCTGCCGACCGGTATCCGTGCTATCCGGAGAGGGAAGAAGCGGATATCGTTCTCGATTTTCTTGCCGAAATGATCGATCTTGTTGAACTTCGCCTTGAGTGCCGGAGAATTCTGATCCTGAGCAGTCCTCAGCCAGAAATAGTATCCCTCGTCTCCGTCGGGCCCATAGTATCTCTTCCAACGCTCGTATTCATCCAAAGCCTGTTTGAGGATGGCCGGTTTCGTCAGATAATCATTCCGGTCTTGCCACTTGCGGATGAATGCGTAACTGTTTTTCCTGACGATGGCCCGCTTTTTTTCCATACTCGGATCATCATCGCCGTTGAACAAAAGTCTGAGATTCCACGAGATCTGTTTCATTCCGTTAAGTTCCTTTCGGATGTCTCATTGATCCAAAAAAAACTCCCCGCCGCGCGGGGAGTCGAACATTCACCTCCTGATAAAAAAGGTTAGTCCGCCAGAATCAGAATCTCCACCCTTCTGTTCTTGGCTCTTCCCTGACGCGTCTTGTTTGAGGCGACGGGTTTCGTCTCACCGTATCCCATGGTCGAAATTCTTGAAGCGTCAGTTTTCCCATCTTTTGCGAGATACTTCTTTACGGCTTCAGCCCTCCTCTCGGAAAGTCGCTGGTTGTATGCCTCGGTGCCCGTCCAGTCTGTGTGGCCTTCGAGTCTGATTTTGGCGCCGGGGTATTTCTTGATAAATGCCATGGCTTTCTTCAGCTGGGCCATATCGGCTTGCCGGATTCTTGCCTTGTCAAAGTCGAAATTAACGGTAATAGTGAGCCTGTCAATGACCTTTTCCCCCATTTCGCGCTTGGGTTTTGCGGGACACAGGGCCCTCGCTTTCGCGGCGGCGTCCTTCGCCATTGCGATGGCTTTTTTGTCATTACAGGCCCAGTACGTCTCATAGGCATCCTTCTTCAATTGCTTCGCTTCGCGGAATTCTACCGGGCAGACCTTTTCTTTGCCTGCCGCCTTAGCCTCTTTCACGGCCTTGTCGGCGGCGACCAGGTCTTTCGGATAATACCAGATGCCGTTCTTCGGGGCGAATTCCATTCCGGCGCAGCCGATGAGGAAGAGAAAGGAAAACAGAACGGCAGCGATCAGAATCTTCCTTGCAACAAACACATGCATTATGACACCTCCCTGAAAATAAAATTACGGCAGATGAACAACGAGGCTCCGTGTCTGTTCATATATCACCCCCTCCTGTCGTGACATATTATGACAAAAAATGCGCTTGAACGTATTTTCACGAAATTATATCATACTTTTCGGAAATGGGAGGACAAAAAAGAGATGATGAAATGAATTCGGCATGACGTATCAGTTTGTCTCATAATGACCGACACGAGTCTGAGTAGGGCGACATTCTCATCACTATTCTGTCATTGCGGCTTGTCCACAATCCTTCCGGCTTCTTTTGAGGGATTCTCGACTATCGGGAATGACAGACCGGCTGACGTCGATATTATTGTGCACATCATTTGCGAGAAGGAGGGAAGATGAAGTACCAGGTTGGAAAAACCGGAAGAGTAGTGCTGGCGCGGCTTGAGGACAGAGAAGACGTTCTCGAATGTATATCGGGAATTGCGAAAAAGGAGAATATCAGGAGCGCGGTCATATGCCTTGTCGGGGGTGTAAAGCAAGGCAGAGTTGTGGTTGGCCCTGAAGAAGAAAAACTGCCTCCCAAGCCGGTATGGAGCGAAATAAGCGAAAGCCATGAGATGGTTGGAATCGGCACGATGTTCCGGGAAGGAGAGGAGCCGAAAATCCATTTTCACGGAGCGTTCGGAAAGAGGGACGCAGTGAAGGTCGGATGTCTGAGAGGTCAGTCGGAGACCTTTCTCGTGGTGGAAGCCGTAATCATCGAAATCGAGGGCATTGACGCGCGAAGAGAGTTTGATCCGGCGTCAGGGTTGGTGCTCCTGAAGCTTTGAGAAGCGAAAAACCACGGAGACACAGAGGTACAGAGACAATATCCGTCTTACTACTGCGAACAATTAAACAGATGAAAGATGTCATGCTCCGACTTGATCGGAGCATCCAGTTCCCTTCCGGATTCCCCGGTCAAGCCGGGGAATGACTTTTTTGGGGTTCTTTTGATTGCCGGAGCACCAAAAAAATAGGTCTTCATTCGTGCCGGGGCAGAGTGATCACGACTCTTGTGCCCGCGTTGTCCGCCCCCTTGATGCGCAACCTCCCTGAATTCTTTCTCACGGCCCGTTTTGCGATGGCGAGGCCAAACCCCGTGCCTTTCGGCTTTGTAGAGAAGAAGGGTGAGAAGAGCCTTTCCACATCCTCTTCCTTGACGGGAAAACCGGTGTTGAAGACCTGCACAGTGAGGCTGTGCGGAGGGGCTTTCTCGATACTCGACGATATCCTGATGAAGGGATTTTCCTCATTCAGGGCTTCGAAACTGTTTTCGAGGACGTGCTCAAAAAGGGCCTCCATATCCTCCCTGTCCGCGATTATGTATAAGGCGTCGGAGGAAAGACTCACATCGATGCGCGGTTGGGTGTATGCCGTTCGCGAGAGAAGTTTATCCAGAATCTTTCTTAACAATTACGCGAGGGAAATCTTCATAAAGGCCGGCGACCTGTCGAACATGTCGAGATACGTTTTTATGTCTCTCAGCATGCGCTCGCATTTTGTGCTCTGCGAAAAAATGAAATCGTAAGTCTGATAAAGCGGATCCGACGCCTGCGATCTCTTCATGAGACGGTTGATGGTGCCGCCGATAACCGTCACCGGGTTTCTGATTCTGTCGGCGATGCCCTTCATGAGATCGAGGTCGCAATATGCCGTGTTCTCGATGTAAGCGTCCGTCTCAACAAGCAGGCAGAAATCAACCACCCTGTCGACGAGCATGAGAACCTCATGAGCTTCTCTGTCATCCAGTTCCTGAAATGCGAGTTCCTGACAGAACTGCCTCACCAGAGAAAAGCCCATGTTCGAAAACCTCTGATCGAGATTCACCTCGACATGTCTGACGCCGACTTTCCAGAGATACGCCAGGAATTCATCGCTGAGTCCCGTCGAAAATAGGGACTCGAACCAGTGAGCCCATGCCCGCTGAAGGTGGCCCGGTCTTTCCTGGTGTTCGATGATAAATTTCGCCTCGGGTATGCTCATGAAGTAATCGTTGAAAAAGCGGGCGAAATCGTCGCCGCGGCGTATGAAGATATCTTTAGACTGTTCGAGTCTCGATAGCACGGAATCATCCAGCCGGAGCCAGTTCTGAAAGGTGCGAAGTTTGCCATACGGCACATCAATATACCTTTCGCTCATCGGTCCTCCTCAGACCAAGTCTACCACAAAAATCAGCGGTTCATTCCCATTCTTGTAGTTGCAAAAGAATCATGATCCCGAAAGGGAGGGCGGCACTGAAAGCCTTTCGCAGCGATACGTTTTGGCATCGGAAGCCCCATCGAAAATACTGGATCAGGATGAGACTTTCAATGAACTCCTGTTTTTTCGACGACATGCCCTGATCAAATCTCATCGCCTTGAAAGGCTTTTAGGGGTGCTTTCCCTTTCGGCCAACGATAGGGGTGTCAATCGACAGCTCTGCCGATTGTCCCAACAGCGCAGACCACTGCTTTCGTGACATTGCTCATGAAGGTAAAATCGAGTGTTTCGAAACAGTCGCGGCGGGTGTGATAATGGGGATTTCTGAACATGGCTGTGTCGGTCAGCATAAGGGCCGGGTAGCCGTAATCCCAGAAAGACGCGTGGTCACTGAAGCGGGTTTCCGGCACGGGATAGCCCGATAGACAGACCTTATAAGGAACGGTAGTGAGGCCCGGCACGTATTCAGCGGCGAGGGAATGGAATGTCTTCATGATATCCTTGGATCTTCCGTTTGCTATGATTCCCAGAAAATTCCCCTTCCCGGGAACGTTTGCCCTCACAAATACAGGCACTATTTGACTCCCTTCGGCGTTGTCGGTATAGCCGACAGATTCGAGAATTAACACGGCGGCGTAACGTCTTCTGGCCCTTTTCGCCTCTTTTGCGAAGTGAGCGCTTCCTATGAGAAAATGAATTGTCTGCGGCTGCGGTTCTTCGAGAGTGAAAGCCGCAAACTGCGCATTATGTGTTAGCTTCTGCTTACTAATAAGAAAGGCCGTCTCGAGGAGAACGGCGACTCCGCTGGCATTGTCGTCGGCGCCGGGACTTCCCCAAGCCGCGTCATAGTGCGCACCGACCAGAACCGATGCTGCTTCAGTCTCCATTCCACGCAGAGTGGCAATGATATTCCTGTATGTCCTTCCGTGAAAGGGCACAGCCTGACTTTCGACATGCAGGCCGTACGAGCGAAAAGTTCTTTCTATGTAAAGAGCTCTTTTCTCAAGAGCGTCGGAATTCTCCCATCCATGCCGAAGGCCTTCAACAGCCTTGACATGAGATCTGAGTCTTTCTTCGTCCACCAGCTCCATGATTTTGTGCATGATATCCTTATACAGTAAATCAGGATTTTTTTCCATAAGTGGGATACTTGCCCGAATAAATATTAGCTCCGAAGTCCATATTTTGTCATGGTGAGCCCGCCGAACCATGGAATTCAGGGCACTCTTCGACATCCGTCTTACTTGCTGACGGATCAGGGTGACATTCCCATATTCGTTTGCGAATCAAAAGGTCATGAGCGTTTAGATATTCTGCGCCCTGAATACTCGTTGACTCCGGGAAAAATGTCTGGTAGTATTAAGCATAAGCTTCAACGCTGAAATGGCTGTTTTGCCGGTATGTGCGAAGGGGGTTCCGGCTCAAGCGATGGACGGGGACAACTGATTCGAAGGGTTCCCGGGGGTGGCCAGGATGCATATCCTATCTGTCGCGAAGAAAGGTTAGCGAATTGGCATGATCGTTCAGAGATCAGACGCCCGGCCGTCAGGGACGGAAAGAAGGTCGAAATGTTCGGTTATCCTTCAATGCGACGATAAGAAATGCCCTGCATACGCGTCGGAAGAGCGGCGCTGCTGGCTTATTTCCGGGACTCACTGCCGGAATTCCATCCAGGGCAACTTTCTCGATAAGATTGAACTCTGCATAGGGTGCGATGTCTTTGCAGTGAACCTCGACATCGACTCGATGAAAGAGACGCTGAGGATTGTAGACCGGCAGTTCAAAGATTTCCGAACACTGGTGGAGGCCCGCGACAAGGAACTGGAAGGCGTCGGCCTTGAACTTGCCATAAGTCTTTCCGAAGTCTTCGAAGCCCTGAGAAAGATCGCTTCGGGCGACCCTTCCGTGAGGGTGTCGGAGAGCTCAAAAATAGAACTGATCGGCATGCTCAAGCGCATTATCAATGTGACTGCCGAGGAGATCAAAGAGAGTATAGACCTATCTCACGAATTCGCTATTTGTCTTGCGGAACATTTCGACGTCTTGCACAGGGTTTCGAAGGGAGATCTGACGGCGCGCGTCTCAGGCGGGTCGAACGTGGAATTGCTCGGTTCACTCAAGAATGTGACAAATGAGATGATCGACCACATATCCGACGAGATCGTCAAGCGCCTTCGGGCGGAATCCGAGCTGCGAAAATCCGAGGAACGCTACCGGGTGATTTTCGAAAACACAGGCGCTCCGACGGTCATACTCGAAGAGGACATGACGATATCCATGGCCAACAAGGAATTTGAGAAGTTCTCAGGATATTCGGTGAGGGAGGTGGAGGGCCGGAGAAAACTGCCGGATTTCGTATTGAAGGAGGACGCCGAAAAAGTGCGAGCATATTATGACTCCGGAACGGCGGCATCGGGGAGGGGCCGCACTTCTCCCGAATTCAGGTTTATTCACAGTGCGGGGAAGGCGAAGAATATCGTGGCGTTGGTCTCCCTCATTCCCGGCACGAAAATGAAAGTCGCTTCTCTTCTTGAAATAGCTGAATTTAAACAAAGGGAGATGGCGGCCATCGTTGCCGTGACGGAAGCTCTGCGTTCGGCCCGGACACGCGCCGACATGCTGCCTATCATAGCCGATCAACTGATGGAACTGCTCAAAGCCGACGGGGTATCTCTGGCGATGCTCGATCCGACGAGCGGTGATATCGTGATCGAAACGTCAAGGGGAAGTTGGGCCAACTGGAGCGGTGTCCGTCTGCATCCGGGCGAAGGGATAAGCGGAAACGTCATCGATTCCGGCAGGTTCTATCTGAATAATGAAGTGTTGTCGGATACCCGGTTTGCGCGCCCGGATTTAATAGGAGACCTCAAGGCGGTAGCGTGCGTCCCTCTGATCACACAAGGGCAAACCATAGGAGCCATCTGGATCGGGCGGAGGTCCGAAATTGCCGATTACGAGGTTCAATTGTTGATTGCGACCGGCGAGATAGCCGCGAATGCGATACATCGTGCGACTCTTCATGAACAGACGGAACAGCGCTTGCAGCGTCTCTACGCCCTGCATGCGATCGACATGGCTATTTCGTCAAGTCTTGACCTTCGTGTTACGCTGAACATTCTTCTTGAACATGTTACAAGCCAGCTTCACGCCGATGCCGCAACCGTTCTCCTGCTGAATCCTTATACGGGGGTGCTTGAGTATGCGGCAAGCCGGGGCTTTCGGACCCGTGCCATACAGAAGACCGGGCTCCGCCTCGGAGAAGGACACGCCGGAAAAGCGGCGCTCGAAAGAAAGATCGTAAGCATAGCGAATGTACTGAGGACGGAAGACCCCTGCGTCAGATCTCAGATGCTTTCAGGGGAAGTGTTTGTTGCCCATCATGCAGTGCCCCTGGTGGCAAAAGGGCAGGTGAAAGGCGTGCTTGAAGTGTTTCACCGAACCGAACTCCGCCCGGATCTCGAATGGCTTGAATTTTTTGAAGCCCTTGCCGCCCAGGCGGCCATAGCGATTGACAATGCAACACTCTTCAATGAACTCCAGCGCTCGAACGTAGAGTTGACGCTTGCCTACGACACAACGCTTGAGGGATGGTCCCGGGCTCTGGACATGCGTGATAGGGAAACCGAAGGGCATACCGCCCGTGTTGCCGAAATGACCGTTAGACTGGCGCGCGCAATGGGAATAAACGAACCGGAACTTGTGCACATCAGAAGAGGAGCGCTGCTTCACGACATCGGCAAGATGGCGATTTCGGACGCCATCCTGCTGAAGCCCAGCACACTGACGCACGAGGAATGCGAAGTCATGTTCAGGCATCCCACGCATGCGCACAAGATGCTTCTCCCGATTCCTTTTTTGAAACAGGCTCTGAACATACCTTATTGCCACCATGAGAAGTGGGATGGAACGGGGTACCCCAGGAGGCTGAAAGGAGAACAGATACCTCTGGAGGCACGTATTTTTTCCGTTGTCGACGTGTGGGATGCTTTGCGCTCCGACCGGCCGTACCGGCGGGCATGGCCGGAGGAAAAAGCTCTTGAGTATATCCGCAGTCAGGCCGGGAGACATTTCGACGTCGGCGTGGTTAGCGCCTTCCTGAAAATGATCGCCGAGCAAGAGTCTTAGCATCTATCCGCTTATTTGTCTTGAAATCTTACCGCAAATCTGTTATCCAATAAGCTATGGAGAAAAAGTGCAGAGTATCGGAAGAATACCTGAGACGGCTTAAAAAGAAGGTTGAAGATCTGAAGATACTCACCGAAGTCTCGGCTCTTATATCTTCGACGCTTGATCTGAACGAGCTTATGACGCTCGTGATAGACAAGGCGAAGAGCCTGATGATGGCTGAAGCCTGCTCCATTCTCCTTTACAACAGGAGTTCGGGAAAGCTTGAATTCGAGATCGCGCTCTGCCGGGACCATTGCGCGCCGGATGTTCTCAGGGAGAAGATAAGTCTCGATATCGGCCAGGGCATTGCGGGCTGGGTCGCGAAGCACCGGAAAGTGCTCGTGATCAAAGACGTTCGGAAAGACAAGCGCTTCTATCAGGAAGCAGACAAGGCCACAGGTTTTGTGACGAAGAGTCTGCTCGCGGCGCCGCTGGTGGGAAGGAGAGGTCTTATCGGGGTTGCCGAGATCATCAATCCGAAGAGGAAGGACTACGACCTCGATATGCTCGATATCCTCTCAAAGCATTTTGCAGTGGCTATCGAAAATGCGATTTACCACAGGGAATCTCTGGAGAGAGAGAGACTTAAACAGGAGCTGGAGATCGCTTCAACACTGCAGAAAAGCTTCCTTCCCGAAAAACCCGTCATGCGAAAAGGAAACGTGATCGTTTCCGCTGTCAATTTCCCGGCAAAGCAGGTCGGCGGAGATCTATATGATTTTGTTGAGCCGGGCAAGGAAAAGATCGGTGTTTTTATCGGGGATATTTCGGGCAAGGGCGTTTCAGCCGCTCTTTACATGGCGAAGATCATCAGTGATTTTCGCTATATTTCTCATTTGGTGGAATCGCCTGAAATCGTCATGAACCGGTTGAACGAGATTCTCTCAAAGGCGCCGAGAGGAATGTTCCTCACGGCGCAGTATGCGATCGTCGACGTTGTGACAGGTGAAGTGCGCTTCTGCGATGCGGGGCATCCCCCCTTTTTGCTGATCAGGGACGGGAAGGCGGAGTGTGTTTCGCCCTGTTCCGGCCCTCCGCTGGGTATTATCTCGGAAGCCTTGCCTGTAAACACTTTGTCTCTGCGGCACGGGGACAGGCTGCTCCTTCTTACTGACGGCGTATTTGAAGCAATGAACAGGGAAGGTAAGAGGCTCGGGTTCGATAATCTTGTGAAGTTTGTGAGGAAAAAGAAAAAAGAAGAACATCTCATCGATGCGATAACCGAACATGTCCGGTTGTTCTCGAAAGGAGCGGATATGGCTGATGATCTCACCCTTGTGGAGATCCGCTTTCTGAAGATGTGAAGATGAAGGAGAAAATTGCCGTCTCATTTCCGTCGCATCCAAAATATCTGACGCTTGTCAGGGCCGTTACCGTCAGGACGGCGCAGATCTATGGAATCGGAGAAGCCCTTGCCGAAGACATCAAGCTGGCTGTGGACGAGGCGTGCGCCAATGTCATCAAACATGCTTACAAGGGAGACACATCAAAAAAAATCGTCCTGAAATATATGAACTCGAAGAAACAGTTCACCGTCATCATAGAGGATGCGGGGATAAAAGCCGATCCGGGATCGATACAAGGGAGAGACCTCGACGACCTGAAGCCCGGCGGTCTGGGGGTTCATTTCATACGCAGAGTATTTGACGTTTTCACTTTCGACGATAAGAAAAAGAAAGGAAACAGGCTGATTCTCACGAAATATCACGGGTCGGAAAAATGAATATCAATGTGGTGGATTACAAAGGGGAAAAGATAGTAGCCCTTGAGGGCGAAATCGATATGTATTCCTCCCCGGAGCTGAGGGAAAAGCTTATGGGGATTCTGAAAGACAAGGCGCCGCTCCTGTTCATAGATTTCAGTAAGGTCTCTTACATCGACAGTTCTGGCATTGCGACTTTTGTCGAAGGGTTGAAATACATGAAGGCGTACGGGGGAAGGCTCCGGTTCTTCAGCATACCACGGGGAATAATGGAGATATTCAGATTCTCCAAGCTCGACAAGGTGTTCGAAATGTTCGGAAAACTTGATGATGCCGTCAGTAGCTGAAAATCTCTTCGGGTCCGTAGGGAGGAAGGCCAGGTCGATCCTGCAGGATGTCAATGTCGCGTCGAGGATCATCAACGATATCTTCTATTGGTCGTGCGTATCGCCCCTGAGAGGAATGCCCGTCCGGCTCAGGGCGAGCATCTACGAGATGGTCAAAGCCGGATACAACTCTGTTCCGATTGTTGCGGTCATCTCTTTTTTTATCGGCATTATTCTCGCATTTCAGGCGGCATATCAACTGAAGAAAGTCGGCGCGCTTATTTATGTGGCAAATCTAGTCGGAGTATCCATCACACGCGAACTGGGTCCGATCATGACGGCGATTATCGTGTCCGGAAGAAGCGGCTCTGCCTACGCCGCGGAGATCGGTTCGATGAAGGCTGCCGAAGAAGTGGATGCGCTCATCAGTATGGGGATCAATCCCATCAGGTTCATAGTAGTGCCCAAACTCATCGCGCTGATGGTCATGGTGCCCGCTCTCACTCTGTTTTCGGACTTCATCGGAATTCTGGGCGGTTTTATCCTTTCCGTTTCGATACTTGAGATTCATCCTTACAACTATTTCCAGCAAACGGTCAACGCTCTGCTGGTAAAGGATGTTATGACGGGTCTGATGAAAGCCTGGGCTTTCGGGGTGGTGATAACGGTTGTCGGAGCTTATCAGGGATTTAGGGTTTCCGGCGGCGCCGAGGAAGTGGGACGGAGAACCACCGCCGCCGTGGTCGCGTCGATTTTCCTTGTGATCGTGTTCGATCTGTTTTTCACGGCTTTGTTCTATTACTTTACGTGATATCAAATTTGTTAGAAAAAAAGAACATGCTGGAACTCAAGGGATATGAGCCTGTCTAAGAGAAACTCCGATTCTGTCATTGTCCGGCTTGACCGGACAATCCAGAAGTCTTTTGAAACACTGGATTCCCCGATCAAGTCGGGGAATGACTCGTGACTCAATTCCTGGCTTCAACACATGCTCAAATGTCAGACTTTTTGGACACTGATGACCTAACATGGAAACAGCGATTGAAGTCAAAAGACTGATCACTCACTACGGCGACAGGGAGATCCTGAAAAACATCTCCTTTTCCGTACCGAAAGGGAAAACCACTGTCATTCTCGGGGGGAGCGGCTGCGGCAAGAGCACTCTGCTAAAACACCTTATCGGACTCCTGAAACCGACAGCCGGTCAAATTCTGGTCAACGGCAGCGATATAACTCAGATGACAGAAGATCGGCTGAACGACGTGCGGAAGAAGACGGGCGTTCTCTTTCAGGGGGCCGCGCTTTTAAATTCTATGACCGTTGCCGACAATGTGGCCCTTCCCATGCGTGAACACACCAAGCTGAAGGAATCCACAATCGATATCATGGTCCGTATGAAACTCGACCTCGTGGGACTTTCGGGATTCGATGGATTCTATCCGTCACAACTGTCGGGTGGCATGAAGAAACGGGCCGGGCTGGCCCGGGCCATCGCCCTCGACCCTGAATTGCTCTTTTTCGATGAGCCTTCTGCAGGACTCGATCCCGTAACGGCAGCCGGGCTGGACGATCTTATAGTCAGGATGAGAAACGTTTTCAGCATGACGATAATTGTTGTCACCCATGAGCTTCCGAGTGTTTTCACAATAGCCGACTATGTTATTATGCTTGACAGAGGAAATCTTATCTTTGCCGGATCGCTCGATGAACTGAGAGCATCGGACAATCCGAGGATCAGGATGTTTCTTGACAGACAGCCGGAACCCGAGACATATTCGCCGGAGGATTATTTCAAGATAATCGTCGGGGATTGATTAGGAAATGGCAAAGGGCAAACATGAAAGATGAAATCAAGGCCGGCATTATCATAGTCGCCGCTATAGCCATTCTGAGCGCCTTCATCATTCTGATAGGCGGCGTTCGGTTTTTCGAGAAGCTCGACACTTATTCCGTGAAAGTGATGAATGCTGCCGGACTGGAGACGGGATCTCAGGTCAGACTCGGGGGGGTGAGGGTAGGCAGAGTGCTCACGATCAGTCCTCCCGACAAAGCCGGAGCTCCGGTGGCAATAGAGATAGGTATCAAGAAAGGGACCGTCCTGTATAAGGGTACAAAAGCCCTCATTACGCAGATTGGGTTTGTGGGGGACATTTATCTCCTCTTGTCAGTTACCGATACGACAGATGAGATTATTAAGGTCGGCGATACCATACCTTCGGAAGAGCGCGTCCAGATGGATGTGCTCATGGTAAAGTTGGACGGACTTTCGGGGTCCGTCGACAAGCTGCTACGCGACGTTGACAGACTGTTCGATGAAAAGAACGTGAGGGGAATCGAAGCTCTCATCGGCAATACAAATAGCGCGGTCGTCTCCGGTTCGGCAAATGTCGAAAGGATGGCGGCAAGTCTGAAGGCGACGGCGGATAAACTCGAAAGGGTACTGAACCAGATTGAAGGCGTTGTCGAAGGAAACAAGGACGAAGTGGCTCTTCTTATAAAGAAGGCCCGGGAAGATATCGAGAAGGCGGGCGGGATGATCAAAAGTATCGAATCGACAGCGAGATCGGTTGAGATGACTTCAAAGACGGCCGACAGAGCTATCGTACATCA
>JBFLXP010000003.1:0-25634 GCA_040757315.1 Nitrospirota bacterium | reverse complement strand
AACTACCTTCGAGGGCATGCTTGATCGGAGCATCCAGTCCCTTATGGATTCCGTCCTCCGACTTGATCGGGGGATCAAGCCGGGGAATGACGTCGTTTTGGTATTTACTTGCCGGAGTAATAATATGATAACGTTGGTTTGGGTTTGGCAGAGGTTTTCGTGGCGGGCGGCTTAGTTCATTGTTCGGGCTGTGATTATGGGACAGAATTTAAACAAAGCAGAGAACCTGTACGATACGGTAGCAAAGGAATATGCAGAAACATTCTCCGGTGAACACGAAAAGAAGCCGAAAGACCAGGAAATACTCCACAGATTCTCGCGGGAGGTCGGGGACAGAAGGCCTGTCTGGGATTTCGGCTGTGGTCCCGGCCAGACTGCAAAATACCTGAAAAACCTTGGTATTGAAATCTCAGGGCTGGATCTGTCAGAAAAAATACTCGAGCAGGCAAGAACAATTCACCCGGAGATATACTTCCGAAAGGGGAATATTCTTGATCTCGAATTTGAAAGCGACTCAATAGCCGGTGTTGTAGCTTTCTACGCAATAGTTCACTTCACGGAAGAACAAGTAGGGATAGCATTCCGCGAGGTGTATCGTGTATTACAGCCGGGCGGAATATTCCTTTTCACATACCACATTGGTGAGGAGACAATCCACTTAGACGAGTTTCTTGGTAAGAAAGTCGATATGGACTTCATGTTTTTCACTACTGCTTTCATTTTCAGTTGTCTAAAGGACAGTGGATTTGAAAAGATAGAGATAATCGAGAGAGAACCATATCCCGGGGTGGAGTACCAAAGCCGAAGGGCTTATGTGTTTGCGATAAAGCCAGTCGTGCGAAAATCGTCCTGACGAGCCCTCTCAATCTTTTGGTGAGGACGATCAGCGCCCAATAACTAATACAGCACGTCGCTCTGAAAAAGTCTCGCGATAAGATCTTCGTGATAGGAGGGAGTGAATATCCCCTTCTTGTTCATAAGTTGATGGTACTCTTCGACCGAAATCCCTTTTTCAAACTCTCTTATCGTAAAGTTGTACGTGTCATAAGTCATGCTCATAATCTCGTCGATAAGAAAGATGAAAACGGTCATTTCTCCGACAAGCTTGTCCGGCCCTTTCTTCAGTTTGTGGAGGAAAGCAGGAAGATTGAGATAATCGTTGTAATGAGCGGATATGAACTGATTGTTCAATTTCGGCCTCTCGGTCTGATAGCCGCTTTTCGGCTCATGGGGCGCTCTCACGCACTGAGCTTTTCTTATACATAGATCCAGCAGATCATCGGCAAAGGGGACCTGGTTCAAGAGCGAAGCTTCTCCCGTGATTCTTGCCTTGAGCAGAGTCAGTAATTCCACAATATCCATGTTCCGGAAGACGTTTCCATATCTGTTTTTATATAAGCTGTTGATGATTTCCTCTATTGCATCTATCAGTTCAGCGTCCAGACAGGAGAAGAGGATATGGAACATTTCATAACAAGACCGTTCAAGCGTCCTGAGAACGAATATGAGCAGTTCCGATCTGAATACTTCTTCGGTCGTCAGAGTCTTCGGTATATACAGGCAGAGATTGTCGAAAGAAAAGCCGAACTGCTCCTGTATCCTCAGTTTTCTTGTCCCGGAGATCAGAGTGTCGAAGTCTTTGGGGCTGTCGATATACCTTTCCCAGTACCTGCTCCCCACATCGGTGGAGAGATGGTCGTAGCTCACCGCCGCATTCCATGCGTTCCCGAGTATCAGATCACGCTTGAACCGGAATATGCCGAGGATTTCCCGGCGCATGTCCTCATATGTCCTGATTGTGTCGTGATACCGGCTGAAGAAGACCGATGTCCTGACCTCATTCCCCAGACGGCTGTTGACAAGGTTCAAATTTTCCCGGAGTTCCCGCAGGGTGTAATGAAAGGCGCCTTTCTTCACTTTCTTGCGGCTTTCATCATCATAGACCTCAGGCGAGAGTTCCAGGACAGGTCTCTCATCCGGAGACAAGACGAATGTCTCCCGGTATAAATCGAGAAACTCTTCGTCGAACAAGGCCCATGCACCATAATTCAACCGAAAGACTTTCACCAGATCTGCATCAGCCTGGATCGCCTTAAACAAATCTTTGATATAATTTCTGTCATTCTCGTAGCAGATGTAGATAGTCCTGGTGAAATCTTTCAGCCGCCTGAGATCGGCTATGATTGATTCTATCGTTCGAACCACCGGCTTTGACGTACCGCTGTGCATACCGAAAGCCCCCCGGCTTCCCCCGCAGTAGCCGCAGGAAAACCTGCAGCCTCTTCCGATGAACAGGGGAAAGCCGAGCTTTTTCTCGGCAGCCTCCATATAGAGTTCATGATCATAAAGACAGGCAAGGTTCGCAAAGGATAGACCGGAAAGTGTTTTACGGCCTGCCCTGTAAGTTATCTCGCTTGATGCTGCGCCTGAGGCTGTGCGGTACAGGATGTTCGGAATATCCGGTTCTCCGACGCCTCTGAGCAGGAGTTCTACCGGTTTTTCAGCGTCCCCTTTTATCACATAGTCAAGGAAGCCGCATTTCCTGAGAAGGTTCTCCCCGAAATATCCCGCGGTGAAGCCACCGGCAAGAATCCTGGCATCCGGTCTCCGCAATCGGCTGCGTTCACCCGCCCAGAGGAAACCTTCCGCAGTGTCCTGCCAGTGGAAAATCAGACCGATATGTGTGGGATCGAACAGATCGAGGTAGTGGTCCAGTTTCTCTTCCATCTCTGAAGGTCTGTAGAGTGACAGATTCAGAATCCTAACTTCGATGCCTCTTTTGTGAAGGTAGTCACAGAGCCCGAAGCTCCCCATGGGGATGTATGCGAAATACTCGCTCGGACAGTTGATGATCAGCAGCTTAGGTGAGACTATTTTACTTCCCACTTCAATTTTTCCATCATCCTTGTGAAAGCGAAATCATAACGTTCTTCGTGCTCCGACAGGAACTCGGACAACCTGGCCTGAACCGCTTCATCAACCGACACCGCAGCCTGGAAGGCCATTCTCCCGTCAGGAGTTTTCACCGGCTTCAGCCTCATCTGCGGATTGCTCTCGATCGCTTCCCTCAGTTGCTCAACCGCTTTTTCCTTTCCTTCCTGATACTCCTTCTGAAGGTTTGCGATAGAATCCAGAATCTGCTCTATCACAGAGACCCGTTGTTTCTTCTTCAGACTTTCCACTGCGAGGATACCGTCTCTCCGCTTCCCGAATTCTTCTTCCGGCGTGTTCAACCCGATCGAATTGATCAAACTCATCTGTGCTTCCCTGAGCGTTGCCAGCTGACTGCCCTTCAGCTTCTGCCACAGGCCGTCCCTGTCGAGATCGCCCTTATAGAATGCCGTAAGGGTCTCTTTTATCTTTTCCTGTTCCTTGAGCTGCTCCTTCTCCTCAGGCGTCATCTCCCCCATGGCAGCAGCTCTTTCCATTGCCTTCTCAAAGGCGCTTTTCACTTTATCCATAATTCTCGCCTCCTCATTGTCTGTCCGATCCTATCTCTCCATCTCACTATTCCGCTACATCACTATTTTCACCATCTCACTATTTCTCTTTCTCCATCTTCCCGATTATCTCGACAAGCTTACCCACAATAAGATTTACCGCCCGTTCCCCCTTCTCGACCGTCGCCTTCCGTGGGTTGCCCCAAACCCCTCCCGGCCAGTATTTCACCTTGTCCCGGACTGTAAACGGCTTCGGGAGCTTCGGGTATTCTTCAGGAGATCTACCCTTCACCAGATCGGGAGCCAGATACAGCACCATCGAAGTCTCCAGCTCGCCGGCGTGGGAATCATTCGGCGTTTCTGAGATCTCCGAGAGCTCTTTCCATAGGATGTCAAAGGGAGACAAGACGGTTATTTGTATATCTTTATACAGATACACCACATCTTCTGCAACCTCTTTCAGAGCGGATATATGAAGGCTGCCTCCGTGACCGGAGACGAGGAGAAAGTTCCGCAGCCCTTTCTTGTAAGACTCTTTGACAAGGTCGAATGACAGCCTTCTCAGGGTTTCGGATGAAATGCTAATGGTGCCCGGATGATCTCTTGTAGAAGTGCACACACCGAAATACACGAGAGGTGCAAGGAAAAATTTCTTTTTCTTCGCAACCAGCTTCATGATCTCCTGGATTATGAGCGCATCGGTGTTCAGCGGCAGATGCCTTCCATGCTCTTCGATAGTTCCGAAGGGAAACACAATCGTCTTCGTTTTCTTGAGATACTGCCTAAACTCACTCATTGTTATGTGTTCGAGGATATGCATGATCCCTCCGTTAATAGTTTAAGACAGACCATCATAACATCTTGAGGATCGGAGAAGACGCGGTATCCCGATTGTTTCGGGATTCTCAGCGGGACCGAGAATGAGCGATGATGCTGCGTCTTCTCTGATCCTCAATCGCGACGAACAGTCTGAGTTAATCAACATTTTACAAAGATACGTAACAAAATTGAAACCGGAAACTTGCAGACAGCGATTGACCTCCTCAAACTTGGAGCCATGGCCGGTCATTCCGCCAGTGGATGTCTACGGGGGTTTCGAAAAAATCGGAGAGTTTCCTTTTCGCGCGCTCCCTCATCAGCTCTCCCCGATTGCTCCCGATGATCGCCCAGTGCTCTCCTCGCTTCACGATCCAGTTGATGCCACGAAGAATGTATCTGTTCCCGTTCCGCCAGGAAACGTCTTCCATCCGGATCACGATGTCTTTTGTTTCCATCCCACGACCTCCGTTAACTCTGATATTTTATCCCGATCCATAAGTTTTATGATGAATCAGGGCAAGCTGTCCAAGAAGACGAGGGACATGGGCAATTTCTGAAGTCAGATCACGGGTAATCTCGATGAGGCTGAAGACGAAGCGGAGGCCTCACTTATCATTTAGCGAAAACACTGTAATCGGATAAAAGCTTGGACATGAGCAAAGGTAGTTTATCTGGCTTCAGAAATTGCCCATGTCCCTCGGCCCCGGCCTACTATTGTGTTTATCTTGAACAGACCACGAACTGGCAGGCCAACATTTAGTAATATAATGCATGACTGATCCCTGGGTTATTCTCTCGCTCATTTCAGCCTTCACCCTTGCCACGAGCGACGCCCTGACAAAAAGAGCGCTCAGGGGGGCAAATGAATACCTCGTCGCCTGGTTCAGGCTCATCTTCTCGATGCCTCTCCTGCTCCTTATTTTTTTCCTGATTCCGGTGCCGAAACTTGACGCCGTATTCTTCAAGGCTTTTCTCCTGGCGCTTCCACTTGAGGCGGCTACGGTTATCCTTTATGTAAAGGCGCTCAACCGGTCTCCCCTCAGCCTGACACTTCCGTTTCTCTCTTTTACGCCGGTCTTCCTGATCGGCATTTCCTATCTAATCCTGGGAGAAACGGTTTCGATTCGCGGAGCCATCGGTATTCTTCTGATCGCCGCCGGAAGCTATATCGTGAATATCGGTGACATGCGGAAGGGTATCCTGGAGCCTATCAGATCTCTTTGGAAAGAGAGAGGGGCTTTGATGATGCTGGGCGTCGCATTAATTTACGGGTTCACAGGTCCCCTCGGCAAGATGGCGATCGAACATTCTTCGCCGTTGTTCTTCGGATTCACTTACTTTACAGCACTAACAGTGATCTTCAGCCCCATAGCACTCTGGTATGGAAGAGCCGATCTGAAAAATTTATTTGCACAAGGCTCTTACAAACGAATGATGGCTCCGGGAATCCTTTATTCCTGCATGATAATCTCTCATATGATAGCGATCAGCCTCGTGCAGGTTGCATACATGATCTCGGTGAAGAGAATCAGCATCCTCATCGGGGTGGTCTATGGATACCTGATCTTCAAAGAGACGAACATAAGGGAGCGGCTCTTCGGTGCACTGTTGATGGTCGCCGGTTTTGCAGCAATCGTGACCGCACCGTGAGATACTATTCCACCACCTTCAGCATTTCAAGGCCCGTCTCCACCGCTGTTCTTCCTCCCTTAAGGATTCGCAGCGCATAGATTCTTCACAGTATTACCGCATTGATGGACGAGGCGGAGACTGCTAACCCACATATTCATGAATATTTCACTTGAGAAGAGTAGATGCGGCATTGGAGCGGCTTTATCCCGATTCTTATCGGGTCCGAGAATGAGCGATGATGCCGCACTGCTCTTCTTCAACATGCGTTTACGAATAATCTGGGCTAAACTGTAGATACATGGGCTTCCTTTCCGCCATAAGTCAATATTTGACAAAGTGTTCGCCGAAGATCTCGGAAGATAAGAGGAATGCGCGGGTTCGAAACCGTCGGGTGCACATGGCGAATGAGAGGACATTTCTGTCCTGGGTCAGGACGAGTATCGGAATCATGGCGTTCGGTTTTGTTGTCGAGAAGTTCGGCATTTTTATCCAGCAGTTTTCCTATTTCATAAGCAAGGAGCCCGGGCAGGAGATCACATACGCTCACCCCCCAAGCCCCGGGTACTCGTCAGTGCTCGGAATATTTCTTATCGGTCTCGGGGCACTGATGGGAGCGCTTGCCTTTATACGTTACAGAAAGGTCGAATGCCAGATCGATGCAGACACATATCAGCCGTCGTTAATACTCGATATCCTGCTTACTTTATCTCTTTTTGCCATCGGAATGTTCCTGATCATATACCTCGTCCACAGCTTTTAAGGTGCTCACAATCTCTAAGGTTCCGATCGTATTATGTCTTTTAAGGTATCAAAATCCTGATCGTAGGAATGAATTTCAGAAATGCTGTGATATTTCATGTAAACGGCATTGTAGGCGTCGATATAATCGATGTTCTTTATGCTGTAGAGGACGAGAGCATCGGCAATAATATCCTTGTCGTGAATGTGTAGACTTTTCGTACTGATAATGATGGAGAGTTTCTCGATAATATCGGCTTTGGGCACTTTATAATAAGACGACAGCGTCCATATCAGTTCAGCGATTACAAGTCCCGACGTCGCAAGCTCAATTTCTCCCCTCACCGCCTTACGGAAAAGTTCTCTGCATCTTTCGTACTTTTTGGGATCGTCTTTGGTGAGATATCTGAGGAAAACGCTCGTGTCAATGAAATTCGGCATCTGCTACCTGCCTGCCGCTGTTTTCTTGCCTGTTCTTTTTTTCACCTCTTCCCTGACCGAGTGGAAATCTATCGGCTTATCCTTTTGGGGTATCTGTATTGACCCACCGATATCAAGAATATTCCCTCTCAAGGGTTTAATAATTGCCTGATCTCCTTCAACGACAATAATAACCTTTTCTGTCGGCTTCAGATTCAGGGCTTTTCTGACCTCTTTGGGAATCGTCATCTGACCTTTTGCGGTAAGTACGGCAATAGGCATCTTGAACTCCTTTTTAGATAATTTATTACATTTTATAAAATGTCACACAATTTTGCAATTGTATTACTTTCCAAATTTCCTTTTATCACCGATTTCTTATCTCCTTTGTCGATCAAGGTGCCTATCCGCTCCCATCTTGCCTTTCCGTTCTTATCCTCTGATTTCTTGTAAAGCAGATCTTAAAACTCCATCTTTCTCCGCCTTTCTTAAAATCGTTTTTAGGCTGTCTGTGAATGTCAGCCTCTGGAACTCGTAACAGTCAACTGCACTGACTTTTCATAAACCGTAAATATAAATTTGACAAAAGAGAGTATTATTTGTAATATTATTCATGTCATGAATGATTTTCATTCACAATCAGGATTATTTTATAAGAAGCGGTGGATAACTCCGCAAATTAAGGCTGCTATCAAGAGCTTTCCGGTCGTAGTAATTACAGGGGCCAGGCAGGTAGGGAAAAGTACTCTTTTACAGAATGAATTCAAAGACTTCAAATATGTCAGTCTCGATGATTTCTCAACTCTGCAACAGGCGCGAACCGACCCTGCTTCATTATGGATTGATTCAGACAGCGTGATCATTGACGAGGCCCAGAAAGCGCCTGAGTTGTTTGCGGCTATAAAATCAACTGTCGACACAAAAAGAAAAGGTAAAAGATTTATTCTGTCCGGATCTTCTAATATTCTGCTTATGACGAGGATAAGTGAGACCCTCGCGGGCAGGGCTGTTTATTTTGAAATGTACCCCGTGACCTACGGTGAAATGGGGAATAAAACCGAATTTCCGCAGCGATTTTTTAATCTCTGGAATCCTGCTTATAAAATCAAAGATTCACGATTGTCTATCCTCGACCCTGTGCCTTTCATGTTAAAAGGATTTATGCCGTCGCTTCTCACTCTGGCCGAAAGGCGTGATGTCCTTCTCTGGTGGGAAGGGTATGTCAAGACATATCTCGAAAGAGACGTGAGGGAACTGACTCAGATTGAATCGCTCATAGACTTTAAGCGTGTCCTTGACTCGATCGCGGTGAGGACAGGAAATGTCCTGAATCAGACTGAGGTTTCAAGGGATACAGGCGTAAGCCAGCCGACTGTATACAGGTATCTGAAACTCCTTGAGGTTTCAAACATTATCAGCAGAACGCCTTCATATTACCCGAGCAGAACAAAGAGGATTACAAAATCACCGAAATTATTCTTTATCGACCCTGGATTATGTATTTATCTCTCGGGCCACTATGACGAGGAATCTCTGAGAAACGCACGAGAACTGGGCAGTTTCTTTGAAACCATGATCCATATGCATATAAAAATTGCTTCTGAACTTATGGTACCAAAGGCAAAGGTGTTTTACTGGAGAACAACAGACGGGAAAGAGGTTGACTTCGTGGTGGAACACGGGAAGAAATTATTGGCTTTTGAAATAAAACTGACGCAGAACCCTTCATTCAATGATGTTAAGAACCTCCTGACATTTATCGATGCATATCCGCAGGCAGTTCGTGGTTTACTCTTGCATTCCGGGAATTCTATCAAATGGCTGCATTCAAAAGTGCTTGCACTTCCCTGGTGGTGGTTATGGGAATAAGTTCTAAAACATTCCCCGATCCAGGGTCCTGTACTGTATAGCCTCTGAGACGTGGTGGGGTTTGATGTCTTCGGAGGCTTCGAGGTCTGCGATGGTGCGGGACAATTTCAGTATCCTCGTATATGCCCTTGCTGAGAGGGCGAGTTTCTGCATGGCGTTATCAAGCAGGTTTCTTGAATCGGACGTCAGAGTGCAATATTTCTTGATGTGTCGCGTCTTCATCTGCCCGTTTGAGTAAATCCTTTTATCGCTTTTAAATCGTTCAAGCTGGATGTTCCGGGCTGCAACCACCCGCTTCCGGATGTCCGTCGATTTCTCGCCGCAGTATTCATTCGAAAGTTCTTTATAGGGGACGGCAGGGACTTCGATGTGGATGTCGATTCGGTCGAGGAGTGGGCCGGAGACCCTGTGGCGGTACCGGTGTATCTGCCCCGGCGTGCAGGTGCACTGGTGCCGGGTGTCGCCGTAATACCCACAAGGGCATGGGTTCATGGCCGCAACGAGCATGAATGATGCCGGATAAGTTATCGATGCCACTGCTCTGGACACAGTTACTTCTCCGTTTTCGAGGGGTTGGCGGAGCACTTCGAGAACGTTCCGTTTGAACTCGGGCAGTTCGTCCAGGAAGAGAACGCCGTGGTGCGCGATGCTGACCTCGCCAGGTTTGGGAATCTGCCCGCCGCCGATCAACGCAACATCAGAGATCGTGTGATGGGGCGACCGGAAAGGTCGTGTGGCGAGGAGGGGCCTTCCATCCTTGAGGAGGCCGCCAACGCTGTGAATCCGTGTTGTCTCGAGGGCCTCGTCAAAGGTCATGCCGGGAAGGATCGTAGGAAGCCGTTTGGAGATCATGGTTTTGCCTGAGCCTGGAGGCCCGATCATGAGGACGTTGTGGCCGCCGGCCGCGGCGACCTCGAAAGCCCTTTTGGCATGTTCCTGCCCCTTCACCTCGACAAAGTCATCCTCGTACACCGAATTCTCTTGCATAGCTTTATTGACATCAATGCCGAAAGGCAATTTGGGATCGGGGTCTCTCAACAGATCTATAACCGAGGGAAGGCTCCTGACGCCGAACACAGGCAGGCCGTGAACGACAGCGGCCTCCGGAGCGTTTTCCTCGGGAAGAATCAACCCTTTCAGCCCCAGTTCCTTTGCTTTTATGGCCATCGAGAGGGCGCCTCTGACGGATTTCACAGACCCGTCAAGAGAGAGTTCGCCGGTCAGCAGATATCCCTCAACAGAGGAGGGTTCGAGAATTCCTTCGGCAACAAGGATGCCGAGGGCGATCGGAAGGTCGAACGAGGACCCCTCCTTTTTTAAGTCCGCCGGGGCAAGATTGACCGTGACTGGCTTGAGGGAAAAATGAAATCCCACATTCTTCAGCGCCGCCCTCACCCTGTCTTTTGATTCCTTTACGGCGGCGTCAGGCAAGCCGACCATGGAAAAATGGGGAAGGCCCCGGGAGGCTATATCGACCTCCACTTCGACAACGTATGCGTCGATGCCGAGAATAGTCGCGCTGAGCACCTTTGATAGCATTTGCTTTAATTATATTTTCAGACGGGGCGGAAAAGCAATATACAATATGGTAAAATAACTGGTTGCATCATCCTTCAAAGGAGATTTCATGGCAAGGGTACCGATAAGCATAGAAGAGGAGATGAAAGGGTCCTACCTCGATTACGCGATGAGCGTGATCATCGGGAGGGCGCTTCCTGAAGTCAGGGACGGACTGAAACCCGTTCAGCGGAGAATAATGTACGCAATGTTCAGGGAGGGGCTGCTCCCCGGCAGAAAGTATTCCAAATGCGCCGGCGTGGTGGGCGAGGTCCTGAAAAAATATCATCCTCACGGCGATACCGCGGTCTACGATGCTCTCGTCAGGCTCGCTCAGGACTTCAACATGCGGTATCCTCTCGTTGACGGACAGGGGAATTTCGGCTCGGTCGACGGCGACCCGCCCGCTGCTTACCGGTATACGGAAGCGCGGCTTGCGGCAATCGCTGAAGAGTTACTTGCCGACATAGACAAGGAAACCGTCAATTTTGTGCCGAATTTCGATGAAACCACGGAAGAACCGATCGTACTTCCGTCAAGGATTCCTAATCTCCTCGTCAACGGTTCTTCCGGAATAGCCGTCGGCATGGCCACCAATATTCCTCCTCACAATCTCGGAGAAATCATCGACGGCCTTGTCACGCTCGTGGATAACCGTGATGCGACGATGAAAGAATTGATGAAAAGCATCAAAGGCCCGGATTTCCCGACGGGCGGCATCATCCACGGAGTCGATGGAATTGTCCAGGCATATAACGAAGGCAGGGGTCTCATCAAAGTCAGGGCCAAGGCAAGGATAGAGCGTGAGCATAGGGGCGGCGAGAATATCATCGTAACCGAGCTTCCCTATCAGGTCAACAAGGCAAGGCTGATCGAGAAGATAGCCGAGCTTGTCAGGGAAAAAAGGATCGAGGGGATATCCGAACTGAGAGACGAATCCGACAGGGATGGAATCAGGATCGTTCTGGAGCTCAAGCGCGGCGAGATGGCCCAGGTCATATTGAACAATCTGTATAAAAGTACACAAATGGAATCGACCTTCGGCATCATCATGCTTGCCCTCGTAAACGGTCAGCCCAGGATTCTGGACCTGAAGAAACTGCTTGGCTATTTTCTCCGGCACCGGCGTGACGTGGTGCTAAGAAGAACCCGTTTCGAACTCCGAAAGGCCGAAGAAAGAGCGCACATTCTGGAGGGACTGAAGATAGCACTTGATCACCTCGATGCGATTATTGCTCTTATCAGAAGATCCAAGACGCCGGAAGAGGCAAGAAACGCCTTGACGAGGGACTATCCCCTGTCCGAGATACAGGCTCAGGCGATCCTGGACATGAAACTCCAGAGATTGACCGGCCTTGAGAGAGAGAAGATCATAAAGGACTACCAGGAGACCCTCAAGGAGATCGAGCGGCTTCGGGCGATCCTCGAAAACGACGCTCTGGTTTCGCAAATAATCAAGGACGAGCTTTTGGAAATTAGGAAGGAATACGCCGACGAGCGAAAGACCGAGATCTCCGCGGAGATGAAGGAGATAACAATCGAAGACCTTATCACCGACGAAGAGATGGTCGTCACCCTCTCGCACCAGGGATACATTAAAAGAAACCCTCTTAGCGCCTATAGAAGCCAGCGTCGCGGAGGCAAGGGCCTGATCGGCATGGAGACGAAGGAAGAAGACTTCGTGCGGGAACTTTTTATCGCTGCAACTCACGATTACATGCTGTTCTTCTCGAATCTTGGCCGTCTCTACTGGTTGAAGACATACCAGATTCCGGAAGCCGGTCGCGCCGCAAAGGGGAAAGCCCTTATCAATCTGCTCCAGCTTTCTGAAGGAGAGAGGATCACAACGGCTATTCCTGTCAGGGACTTTAAAGACAGCTTCCTGGTAATGTTCACAAAGAACGGGACGGTGAAGAAGACCGCTCTCGAAAAATACAGCAATCCGAGGGGAAAGGGGATCATAGCCATAACTCTTGAAGAGGGCGACGAACTTATAGCTGTGAAAAAGACCACCGGAAATAACGACCTTATTATAGGGACCAAGAACGGCCTTTCCATCCGGTTTAATGAGGAGGACGTCAGGGAGACCGGCCGGACCGCGATGGGTGTTCGCGGAATAAGACTGATGAAAGTCGATGAGGTTGTATCTGCGGAAGTTGCGGCGGAAAAAACCGCCCTCCTGACTGTGACTGAACGTGGTCAGGGAAAACGCTCAAAAATCGAAGACTACCCTGTTCAGGGTCGCGGCGGCAAGGGTGTTATTTCGATAAAGGTTACGGAGAAGGGCGGCAAGGCGGTCGGACTCATGCAGGTGAGGGACGAAGACGAAATCGTGATGATAACCAGTTCCGGAAAGCTTATACGGACGGTCGCGGGAAACATCTCTCTTCACGGAAGGAACACCCAGGGTGTCAAGTTGATGGATGTCCGTGAAGAGGATAAGATCGTAAGTATAGGAAAGGTTGTAGAGCGAGACTGAGTCCGAGCTTTGTTATCCTGATCCGTCAATGCGCAAGACGGATGTCGAAGGATGACACTGGAAACGGTGGTTCGACAAGCTCACCATGACATTTGCGCCAAGTCTGATCTGACAGGGGAATGGCTTTTTCTATTGCCCATCGACAGAGCGTATCAGATATGAAACTCGACTACGTCCTTATCTTTCAGCACGTAAGTTTTCTCAACCCTCTGGCCTTCGAATCGCGCTGAACCCCATATCCGGGCATACTTCAAGTTGCTGACAAACTCTTTGTGGATTTCACGCGCAAGATCAAGGACGCTCGAACCGACAGGTACGGCGAAAGGTTTCGACAGATCCGGATCTTTGCCTGGCGGTTTTGAATAGACCCTGATTATGCCTGAAATCTCGAATATGGCTCTCTTCAGCTCCTCAAGATTCTCTTTTCTCCTGGCTGAAACTGCAATACTGGGATAATCGTCCGCATATTTCGCGCGGAGTCTGCCATAGCTTTCCTCCGTGTTTGTTGCATCGACTTTATTGCCTGCCAAAAGAATCCTGCGGGCGGTTGCGGATTTCACTTGCATGTCCTTAGAATGCTCGCGAAAAGGGATGGGATGAATGTTCCACCGCTCAAGCTGTTCGATAAGCAGTTCTGCCTGAATCTCGGGATCTTCCGTGAGATCAAGGACAAGCAAGATTGCGTCTGAATACCGCAGAATGCCTGACACCCATCCATCAGTCGCTTCGTTGCCCACCGGCGGCAGATCCACCAGTTGGATCTGGATATCCTCGAAGGGCATCATTCCGGGTAGCGGGGTCAGCGTCGATATCGGGTAATCGGCAATAACGGGAGAGGCATTTGTCAGAACCGCAAGAAGTGATGACTTTCCCGCGTTCGCAAATCCCGCGAAAGATATCTGAGCAGCTCCTTCTTTCGGTACGACATAGATGTCTGCCCTGCTTCCCTTCTTCTTGGATATCGCCTCTTTTCGCAGCTGCGACAGGCGCCTCCGCAGATCGGCTCTCAGTTTGTCCGTGCCCTTGTGCTTGGGCACTGTCGCGATCAGATCCTCAAGAGCACGCGACTTTTCCGCCGCGGTCACCGCCTGTTTGAATCTTTTTTCGGCTTCAAAATACTCTGGCGGCAGGTTCGCCGGCATTCACCGATCCTTGTCTTCTTGATTTATTTATTGATGAACATTCCGCGTGGGAAGAGTGGGTGCGGCATCAACGCTCATTCTCGGCCCCAATAGGAATTGGGACCTCCGAGGTATCCCGATAAGAATCGCGATAAAGCCGCTCCTATGCCGCACCCACTCTTCCCACTATGGTTTGCGATAGTCTGAAAAGTATTATATCGCATCATCGGCGGTCGGAAAATCATCAATGGAAACCTTGCTGGAGAAGAGCCGGTTCTAAGAGCAAAAAGAATAGTGGCAGAAAGGACTTCTGCCACTATTATTGGGGGGAGTTTTATCTCACTTCCTGAACCCTTGACTATTGGCAAAAGCAATAAGGAATTTTAGCAAATGCTTTATTAAATGTCAATGGTCGCAGCCATTGAAAATTCTTATTGATCTATAAGGATAGAAAATAGATTGGAGCTAAAGCTTCTTAATGCACACGCTGATTCGGTAGTATTTCCACTCTTCCTGGGGTATGTCTTTGGCAAAAATAACAGGCTCTCTCTTTTCGTCAAGGAGAATCACCATGTTCTCTTTTATCACGATCTTTCTGATAGATGTGCCCTTTGGAGACCAGACAAAGACTGTATCCCCGTTCGCAACCTCTTTATTCGGTTCCACAAGGATGAGGTCGCATAATTCCATGCCGCTGCCGGGGGGAAGGCCTTTTCCGGCTATATAGAATGCGTTAGCATCATCGGTCGTGGCATACTCAAAAGTCTGAGCAGTGATCGATGGATAATCAAGATCGGAGAAATCGCTCCACGCTTCGATCCGGGCTTCGTCGAGAACGGGGATCTTTCTCGAAATGAATATCTTGTCGGAAGTATCCGACTCCATGGAGAGAAGCGTTTCCAAAGGCACTTCCAAAGACCTGGAAAGCTTCAGCAGCGTTTCTCTGCCCGGTCTTCGTATTCCCGTGATCAACTGGCTTATGTACGCGCAGCTGACGCCCATCCGTTGCGCAAGGGTTATTGCTTTTATCCCCCTTGCTTTCATGAGTTTCCGCATTTTTTCGCCGAATGTTAACATTGTTTAATAATTATAATACATTGATTCGCTTTATTTTAAGCAATTTTTGATCTCATGCCGAGCCGTGCAAGGACACTTTTAGCAGATGTTAAAAAACAGTCCATTGCTGGGGCAGGAAGATCGTTTCGTAAGTCATCAGTGCGAACCTGTCGGTCATTCCAGCAATGAAGTCGCAGACAATCTGATGCTTTCCGCTTATCTCTCTGCGTGGTATATCTATTGATACTTTTTCCGTATGATCAAGGTAGTACGAATACAAGTCGCGGAGTATTCTTTTTGCCTTTGTGAATTCCAGTATTATCATATCACTTTCGTAGACGCGTTCATAAAGAAAATCCCGGAGTTCATATGTAACGGCCAACACGGAGTCGCTCATTATAAGGCTTTGCAGACCCGTTCCGAGCGACTGATACACGAAATCCCTTACCATCGTGTCGATTCTTTTGGCGTGGCTGTCTCCCAGAACTTTTACAACGGATTTCGGAATGTCGCTCTTCTTAATGACCCCCGCTCTCATCGCGTCGTCAAGGTCATGATTCACATAGGCGATTATGTCGGAGACTCGTACGACTTGGCCCTCAAGCGTATCCGCTTTGTCGGCTTTGGCCTCCGGAATGATCAGACCTTTGCCCTTTGAGTGCTTCAGTATCCCGTTCCGGACTTCATGAGTCAGGTTCAAGCCCTTGCCGCCTTTTTCAAGGAAATCGACAACCCGGATGCTCTGCTTATAGTGATCGAACCCTCCGGGATGTATCTCCCGCAGAATCTCCTCACCCGCGTGTCCGAAAGGAGTGTGTCCGAGATCATGTCCGAGCGCGACCGCCTCTGTCAAATCCTCATTCAGCCTCATAGCACGGGCTACGGTGCGGGCGATCTGAGCAACTTCGAGCACATGGGTCAGCCTCGTCCTGTAATGATCTCCACGGGGTGCAAGAAATACCTGCGTTTTGTGCTTAAGACGCCTGAAGGACTTCGAGTGGATTATTCGGTCCCGGTCCCGCTGAAAACATGTTCGTATGTCGCCCTCTTTTTCAGATTTAACCCTTCCTCTGCTCAGGCAGCTTCGGCATGCCTTCGGATGAAGGATTTTCCTCTCGATTTCCTCTGTCTGTTCGCGGATTGTCACAGTCTCACCGGATGACCTCGACGCCCATGTACGGCCTCAGCACCTCCGGCACAATGACGCTGCCGTCTTTCTGCTGATAGTTCTCCAGTACGGCTACCATGGTCCGCCCGATAGCAAGGCCCGATCCGTTCAGAGTATGAACGTATTCCGTCCCTTTCTTTCCTTCTCTTTTGAAACGGATATTGGCCCGCCTCGCCTGGAATTCCGTGAAATTCGAACAGGAAGAAATCTCCCGATACCGCTGCTGCCCCGGAAGCCAGACTTCGAGATCATAAGTCTTTGCCGCCGCAAACCCCAAATCTCCCGTGCAGAGAGCGACAACTCTGTAAGGCAGGTTCAGTCTTTGGAGGATATCTTCTGCATCTTTCGTAAGAGACTCAAGTTCAGCAAAAGAGGATTCGGGTGTCACAAACTTCACCAGTTCGACCTTGTTAAACTGGTGCTGACGTATGAGCCCTCTCACATCTTTTCCGTATGATCCGGCCTCGCGACGGAAGCATGGAGTGTAGGCTGTATAATAAACCGGCAGATCAGACTCCCTCAGTATCTCGTCCCGGTGTATGTTCGTTACGGGCACCTCTGCCGTCGGGATGAGAAAGAATTCTGGGTCGCCTATCTTGAACAGTTCCATCTCGAATTTCGGCAATTGCCCTGTTCCGGTCATGCTCTCCCTGTTGACAATGATCGGAGGAAAAACTTCCCTGTATCCCTTGGCTGTGTTGACATCGAGCATGAAATTCATCAGTGATCGTTCCAGTCTGGCGCCCGTGCCTTTCAGCAGGGAAAACCGGGACCCCGCGATCTTTGACGCCCGTTCGAAATCGATGATGCCGAGAATCTCCCCGATATCCCAGTGATTCAACGGTTCGAAATCAAACTGCCTCGGTTCACCCCATCTCCGCACCTGGACATTTTCTGTTTCATCTTTCCCGACTGGCACTGATTCATTAGGGATGTTGGGGACGTCCAATAGAAATGTGGTCGTTTTGTCTTCCAGCGCTTTGATCTGGTCATCCAGTGCCTTTATCTGTTCGGAAACACCTTTCATCTCCTCGATCATCGAGGAGGCATCCTGTTTTTTTGACCGCAGTCTCCCGATCTCCTCCGACACCACATTCCGCCTGTTCCTGAGTTCTTCTGATTCCCTTTGAAGCGTGCGGCGATGCTCTTCAAACCGCAGGAACTCATCAAGAGTTATGCTGTAATTTCTTTCATGGAGAGATTTTTTAACTATTTCGATATTCTCTCTCACAAATCTCGCATCAAGCATCCGATTTTTCTCCTTTCAGTCCGAGACCCACGAGTGAAGGAAGATCTGCCACTCCCTCAATCTCCACCACCTTGTCCTTTGAGGAAAGCCCTTTTGTTATGGCAATGGCGGATTTTCTGACGCCGAACGCCTCTGCAAGAATTTCTCTGAGTTCCTCATTCGCGGAACCTTCCACAGGCGGTGCATGGACTTTTACCTTAAGGGAGTCGCCAATAAACCCTGCAAGGCCGCTGCGGGACGACCGGGGTTCGACCCTCACTTTTATCGTTACTCCCCTCTTCGATTTAGTGAACGGTACTCTCATGCAATATGCTGGTTGACTTGAATGAATAGGCCCACAAGGGAATTATCAACAGTCTCAAAATAAAACATTCATTCGATATCTCTTGTCTGTCATACCCGCAGGTCGTAAGCGGGCATCCAGTGCTTCTGGATTCTCCGGTCAAGCCGGAGAATGACGAAGATTGTTGTCTCTATATTATTAAGAAAATCGTTAATATGCCAGCCGGACCGGTATCCCCTTCGCCTTGAGATATTGTTTGGCGGCATTGACTGTGTATTCCCGGTAATGAAATATGGAGGCAGCAAGGACGGCATCCGCTTTCCCCTGCGCAAGAGCTTCGTAAAGGTGATCGAGTGTTCCTGCTCCTCCGGAAGCTATGACCGGTATGGAAACAGCCTCCGAGATCGTGCGGGTCAGATCTATGTCATACCCGTCCTTAGTGCCGTCTTTGTCCATGCTGGTAAGCATGATTTCCCCCGCTCCCAGGTCTTCCATCTTTTTTGCCCACCGTACGGCGTCGATAAGCTTCATCTGCCTCCCGCCGTGGGTCGAGATTGCCCATACTCCGCTTTCCGCCGGAGGCCGAAGACGAACGTCTTTCAAATCCGGTTTGTCAAGCCAGTCTTCTCCGGTCGCGCCCGAAAGGGGACCGGATACCCGCTTTGCGTCGATCGCAACTACGATGCACTGACTGCCGAATTTTTCGGCCGCTCTGCCGACGAAATGGGGGTCTTTCACGGCTGTCGTGTTGATCGAGATCTTATCGCAGCCCGCGTTGAGAAGATCTCTTATATCGTCAAGGGTCTTTATGCCGCCTCCGACCGTCAAAGGCATGAAGACGTCTTCTGCCGTTTTCATAACGACGTCAAGGATGATCTTTCTCTTCTCATGGGAGGCGGTTATATCAAGGAACACCAGTTCGTCGGCGCCCTGCTCATCATAGATCCGTGCGTTTTCTACCGGATCGCCGGCATCGCGCAGATTGACAAAGCTGACCCCCTTCACCACACGGCCATCCTTAACGTCCAGACAGGGGATAATCCTTTTCGCTAACATCGTCCCCCCGACGCAAGTTCGATAGCCTCTTTGAGGTTCAGGCTTCCGGAGTATATCGCCTTGCCTGTAATCGCTCCCCAGAGATCCTTAATCTGCATCAATTTCTTGATATCTTCGATGGATGAAACCCCTCCGGACGCGATAACCGGGACATTGACACTCTCGACTAACTCCCTGGTTGCGGTAATATTGGGTCCGGCAAGCATTCCGTCCCTGCTGATGTCCGTGTAGACAATTCCTGCGACGCCGATGAATTCAAGCCGCCTTGCAAGTTCCTTTGCGTCGATTGCGGTCACTTCTTCCCACCCCTTTATCGCCACTTTCCCTTCCTTTGCATCGATCCCGACGAGAATCCTGCCGGGGTATTTCTTGCACGCCTCGGTCAACAGTTTCGGGTCTTCTATGGCCGCTGTGCCGAGGATGACCCGGTCAATGCCTGCCGAGAGGAGGCTTGCAATGCTCTCGATATACCTGATCCCTCCTCCCACCTGGAGCCTGATCTTAACCGTTTTCCGGATTCTGACTATGCTGGCCAGATTTCTCTGTCTGCCGGAAAAAGCCCCGTCAAGATCGACGATATGAAGCAATTGAGCTCCGTACAATTCCCATTGCTTCGCCATGCCGGCAGGATTGTCGGAATAGACTGTCACAGCTTCTTTTTTCCCCTGGAGCAATCTCACGCACTGACCGTCTTTCAAATCTATTGCTGGAATCACGAGCATGAATTAATATAACATAAGAAAATGAGAAGTTATAAGCATAAGCTTAGCTGGATTGCCTTTACGGTTCTTCTTCTGTCCGGAGTGCTTCATTTCACCATGTTGTCGGAGGCGTCTCATATCGTCTCATTCAGGGTCCCTGAAAAGTTCATTTACGATCTGACATGGGCAGGGATCAAGGCCGGCACCGCCTCCCTCGAGTCGCTGGACGAAGGGGATAAAGTCAGAATCGTATCTACAGCCCGGTCGGCGGATTGGGTTTCGATGTTTTATACTGTTGACGACAGGATCGAGAGTACTCTGTCCAAAAACACAAAATCAGCGGTCGGGCAACCACTCAGATACAGGCTGAGAATACGGGAAGGCAGACACCGGAGAGACAAGGAAGTTCTTTTTTCGGCCGGCGCCGACAGGGCGACCTACATAGATCACCTGAAAAACCAGCGGAAGGAGTATCCTTTGCCCGGTCTTGCCTTCGACCCCATATCGAGTTTCTTCTACGTCCGGCTGGCTAAACTCGTTGTCGGAGAGCCTGTTTTCGTGACGATCTTCGACAGCAAAAAGGTCTGGAACGTGGAGGTTCAGGTTCTGAGAAAGGAGAGGGTTTCCTTGCAGATCGGCACCTTCGATACAGTCGTCATACGGCCGGTACTGAAGTCGGAGGGCATCTTTTTCAGGAAAGGCGACATCCTGATTTGGCTCACCGATGACATGAGGCGAATCCCCGTGAAATTGCAGACTAAAGTCGCTGTCGGAAATATCACGGCCACCCTTGTTCGAGGAAGATATTAGTCGGCTTTTCCGCCCGGTGCATTTCATCCTGTGTCCACATTTTCGGGGTCAAGCTAACACATAATCATTTATACTATGAAAAGCCATGGGTGCTCCTGAGCGCATAATCAGTCTGACGAAACCGTACTGGCCGAGGATTTTCGGGGGTATTGTCTTCAGTCTGCTCGTCTCGGGAATAACCGCGGCAATAGCCTGGGCGGTCAAACCGGCGTGGGATGACATTATCGTCGGAATGAAACAGGAATATCTGAAATTCCTGCCTCTCGGCATAGTCCTCCTCTTTACGGCAAAAGGGGTTTTCGCGTTCTGCCAGTCGTATCTGATGAAGTCTGCCGGCATGAAGCTGGTGAGGGAGACGCGAAACAGATTGTATAACCATATCCTCCATCTCCCCATCGGATATTTCCACCGGGAATCGTCCGGCGCGATCATTTCAAGGATAATGAACGATGTAGAAATGCTCAATACCCTGGTCGCCGATTCCCTGAAGACATTCGTTCTGGAAATTCCGACGGTGATCTTCCTGTTGGGAGTGGCCTTCTATCGCAGATGGGACCTTACCCTTGCGAGCCTGTTTCTGTTGCCCTTGATCGCTTTCAGCACGAGAAAGTTCGGCAGGGGAGTCAAGACGAAGCGTAAGGAAGCACAGAGAAAACTCTCTTTTCTCACCCAAAGAATCGGAGAGACCGTCTTCGGCGCCAGGATCATCAAGATATTCAACCGCGAGAAGACTATGGAGGACAAATTTCGGGCCGACAATGGAAGGTATTATCGGGAATTCATGCGGGTGGTCCGTCTCAAAGAGTTTACCAAACTGGCGATAGATGTTGCCACGGGGATCGGCATTGCCGGGATCCTCGGGTACGGCCTGACGCTCATCGCACAGGGGGCGATGACTTCCGGCTCATTCGCCTCGGTGCTGGTGGCGGTCTATATGATGTTCGTGCCTGTTAAAAAAATAGGGGAGGCATATGCCGGGATTCAGGAGTCCAGGGCGTCCCTCGAGAGAGTTGACGCATTGCTTCTGGCGGAGCTTGAAGAAAAAGGCGGGGACAGGATAAATGGGTTCAGACAATCCATCCGCTTCGATCGGGTATCCTTTTCATTTCCGGGAAATACGTCGCCGGCGTTGACAGACGTTAATCTGGAAATCACGGCGGGGGAAGTGATCGCCATAGTGGGAAGAAGCGGCGTCGGTAAATCGACGCTCGTCGACCTGATTCCAAAATTCCACATACCATCGAGCGGCAGGGTGACGATAGACGGCATTGACATCGGAAAGGTGGATATTCATTCGCTTAGAGACCTGATCGGCATAGTGAGTCAGGATATCATCCTCTTCAACGATACGGTGAAGGAGAATATCGCATTCGGCAGGCCCGGTGCTTCGGAAGAGGAGATCTTAGAAGCCTCGAAAATGGCCTTTGCGGACGAATTCATTAGGGGATTACCGCAAGAATATGACACGCCCATAGGAGACAGGGGATTGAAGCTGTCGGGAGGACAGCGGCAGCGCATCGCAATAGCCCGCGCAGTCCTGAAGAATCCGCCGATATTGATCCTTGACGAAGCGACCTCCTCTCTTGATTCGGTCTCGGAAGCGCTTGTTCAAAAGGCTCTCGACCAATTGATGAGAGGCAGGACGACAATCGTGATCGCCCACAGGCTTTCAACGATAAAACATGCCGACAGGATCTTGATAATCGAAAAAGGACAAATAGCGGATGCCGGAAGGCATGAAGAACTGGTTGAGCGGAATTCGACCTACAGAGAACTCTACAGGGCATTCTCTTGAAACCGTCGGAACCACAAATCTCACAGCCCGAAAAGCGATTAACTCATATGACTTCAAAAGAAAATATATCTCGTCTTGCTCTGCCCGGAGGAAAAAGACTCCTTCTCAAAACGTGGAATGCGTGGAATGACTCTTATTCTGACAGTGTTGTTTATCCGTTTCTTAATGGGAGAGTTCCTCCGAATAGTGAGCGAGTGATGAGTTCGAAGAACGCCTTCGTATGGAAAGTTGAAGCGGAAGCGGTCATTTTTATAAAATTTTTTTTTGCAAGAGGCGTCAGGGACATGCTTTTTTTCAGAAAAAGCAGGGCTCGTAGGGCGGCGGAAGGCAGCCTCCTTCTGATCAAGAACGGTTTTCTCGCTCCGGCATTGCTGGCGCAGGGAGATATACTGAAAGGTCTATTAGTTACCGGCAGCTTTCTAATCACACGGGCGGTTGAACAGTGTTTGGATACGTATGCTTACTTGGAGACATTCTGCATGCCTCCTCTTTCGGGAAAAGATATCGAGGCGAAGCGCAATTTTATTGCGGCTGCGGGTCGGTTAATCGGCAGGTTGCATAGAACAGGCATAGTCCACGGCGACCTCCGCCCGGGCAATATTCTGATCCGGCGTTCGGAAGATGATCTCGAATTCTATTTTATAGATAATGAGAGAAACAGGTATTTCAGGCGGGGCGTTCCGGCAAGGCTCCGCGAAAAGAACCTGGTACAGATCAATATGATCCTGACGCCGGCTATAACTTTTACAGACCGCATGAGGTTTTTCAGGGCTTACTTGGAAGAGAATCCCGAAATCGGGCCTCACGCCGGGAAATGGATCAGAAATGTCTTCGCCCGTACAAAAAAGAGGTTGCAGAAGAGAACTTCGGGCATATGGGGAAAAAAAGCAAATCAATTGTTTTAGGGTAAAATAGGTGTCGGGGTTTTCAACACCTCCGGAAAGGACTGGCATTTGGATACGGACAGGCAGCCGGCTGACATAAACAAAACCGATTTTTATGCCGTCTCGGGCCTTCTCATGGTCTCTTTTTTGCTGCGCCTGTATGCCTTCTTTTACACCACGGTCATCAACCGCGACGGCGTATGGTATATCAATCAGGCAAAGGCCATATTCAACAATGACTGGGTGGCGGCAAAAAGCTGCGGGTATGACTTTATTTCGCTCTATCACCTTCTGATCCCGGTCTTTTACAGAGTTACGGGAGACTGGATACTTGCGGCAAAAGTCATCTCTCTTGTGTTCGGGTCAATTGCCGTTATCCCTTTTTATTTCATCCTGAGACATTTTTTCCGTACGCCTCTGGCTTTCGTCGCAAGCCTGGCTTTTGCGATGAACCCCTTCTTTGTCTCTTATAGTGTTGAGCTGGTTAAAGACCCTACCTTCTGGTTTTTCGGTCTTCTCGGCATATACTTTTTCATAACAGCCGTTAAACGAGAAAAGAGGTTATATTTTCTCCTATTCAGCAACATCTCTTTCCTGCTTGCCGCATTCGCCCGCTTCGAAGGCTTCATTTACCTCATAGGTTCGGTTGTCTACATCGTGCTTTTTGAAGACAGGAAACTCAAGAAACTTATGATATTTGTTTTACCGGTCTTGTTGCTCTTCTCTCTGGCTAGCCTTCTGAAAGCCTATCTGGTGAAAGAGGCGCTGCATCTGGGCAAATTCTATTTTGTCCCCCGGGCACAGCGTTTTTTTAGCGATCTGTCCGCCAGCCTCCTGCAACCCGACATACTTGAAAAATCGCTTATGTCACTGAAACTGCTGATCTACGGGACGACAAAGGTGCTGTATATCCCTTTTATTCCTTTCTTTCTGATCAGTCTCCTGAATCTCAAAAGGGACGTCGGCAGTGACAGACGTTTCCGGTATCTGATTTTTGTTTCTTTGTTGTCGCTCATTGCGCTCTATCTGTTTTATGTCAAAATACAGATCCTATCGCCGCGATACACGGTCTTTTTTATCCTTCCCGCTCTTGTTTTTGCCTGCTCGGGAATAGAGAGGATCGTGCTTTTCCTGACGGGAAAGGGACTCAAAGAAAAAATCGCCGTCAGTCTCGTTTGTTTTTATGTCGTTGTATCTGTGTTGACCGTCCCGTCAAAACTGCTGCCCAGGAAGCCGGATAAAATTATCTATAAAACAGTCGGTGAGTATGTTGCAAAAATTGAAGAAAACAGAAATACAATCATTATGGCCCCTGATTCAAGGGTTATGTTCTATGCGAATCTGTATTCCCCCGCCCTCGAATGCGGGAACCGGTTGATCGGCTACAGGCGGCTTATGGGCATGAAATACGATGATATGATTTACGCCCTCGAGAGCAACAACGTAAAATATTTCGTGTGGGAAGCCAAATCAAAGAAAAACGAAGGCCTCAGTTCCCCCGCGGACGCCGCTCCGAAACATTTCAAGGAAGTAATGCGGTGGGACGAGAATGAGATTGTCCTTTATAGGATGCAATAACAGTTGACAGTATAGACTGGCAGCCTGTTAAAATGTGGAAATGCCTTAAATATCATGTCCTTTGGCTTTCGAAGGAGGTTTTTCGGGGCTTCGTGGGCATTCCTGTCGGCTTAGCGGCAGAAGTTCTGACAGGTTGTTATTATGACTGATCGCTTTCAATCTTCTGATATGGCAAAACATGATTTATGAAAAGAGGCTTCGACTTAATTGTTCTCCTCGTCATTGACGTTCTGACTATTGTCATTATTCTCGAATGCGCCATACTCGTCAGAATGAAAGTCCTTCCGTCCCTGATAGGGTTTCCGGAGTATGAAGGAGCGGGCATTTCCACGTTTTGGTGGATAATCCCTGTATGGATTTCGTTCTTTCTTTACGAAGGTCTCCTCACAAAAAGGTTTTCTTTCTGGGACGAGATTAAGCAACTGTGGAGGGCGATATTCTTTGCTACCGTTGCGGTCTTCAGTATTCTTTTTCTCGGAAAGATGGGAGAGCGATATTCAAGGACAGTTATAGTCCTTATCGGTCTTTTCTCTTTCCTGATCTTTCCGGCCATTAGAGTCAACGTCAAAAGAATATTAATGAGTTTCGGATTATTGAGAAGAAAAGTGCTCATATTGGGTTCGGGGGAAACAGGTCAGCTGGTAGCAAGGGCTCTCAAAGAAGAACAGAATCTTGGTTACAAAGTCGTTGGATTTCTTGATGATGACCCTGAAAGGACAGGGAAATGGATAGAGGGTGTAAAGGTTCATAAAGGCATAGACAGGGCGGAGCGATATATGCGGCGAAGTGGAATAAAAGCGGTCGTCATATCCATGCCGGAAATAGGCAAAGAAAGACTGACAATTCTCTTGAACAGACTTCACCACAGAGCGACGAACATAATGTTCATACCGGATATCGCCGGGATAGCTGTTCTCGGGACGAAGCTCCGGCACTTTTTCCGGGAACAGGCGTTTGCTCTTGAGATCCGGAACAATCT
>JBFLXP010000002.1:5713-26719 GCA_040757315.1 Nitrospirota bacterium | reverse complement strand
GTTCTCCCGGGCCTTTCTGGATGCCCGCTTTCGCGGGCATGACGGTTTTTTTCGGGAGAAACCGATTTTGAGATAGGTTCTAATCATTTTCACGATTCGATTTCCTGAGCGATATTTCTGTCTCAAAGCTATCGCCTTTCAAAATGATTCCGAACGCGAATAAAGTATCACATCAGGGGTTACAGATTAGTCACAGTTTTATAAGTGCTTGACAAAAAAGGATATTTTTTTTCGAAATCTCGATGCGGGCTGTTTTTGCAGACATTTGGCATGTCGGACTCAGTGTCAGAAATCAAGAGTGTGGACACCTTTTTTGTGTTCTGGCACGTTCATTGCTTATATTTTGATTGAAGTAGACGAAAACAGTGTTGTTTTAAAGCCGCCGCTTGGCGACCTTGAGCGGCATCCTGAATCAAGGCTGAAAGGGAAGGGCTTTCGTAAGAATACCGTACAGGTAGTTGCCGACGGCTTTAAAACAACGGTTTTTTGTTCCTCTGCCTTCCAAGTCGACAATCCTTTTGGATACAAAGAAAAATTACGGATCCTCCCAAAAAAGGCGGATAATCAAGCCGGCATGACAAACCTGAGAATGAACGTTGCTTGCTGGTGATCGAATTAGTGATAGTCTAAAATAGTATTTACAAAAGTCTGTCATGCCCGAGGACTTTAATCGGGCATCCAGAGACCATGACTGCTGGATTCCCGCTTACTGACTGCGGGAATGACGCGGGCTACAATGTATATTCTATTATAAGAATCTTAATAGTAACCTTAAACATTCCCCAGATTTCCGGTATAATGGTTTATGCTCTTGGTGTTGTTACCAGAGCCATATCATTCCAACAAAAGGTAAAGGAGAAAATATGAAAAAGCACGCAGTCGTATTCACTCTCATCGTTTCATTGATTATTCCGCTTTCTTCCAATGCCGCCGCGCCGCTTGACACTATCAGAGCGGAAATCAACAAAGTCCTGGACGTTTTGCGTGATCAATCTCTCAAAGGAGAGTCGGGGAAAAAGGCCAAGAAAACAAAGATCCGCTCTATCGCAAACGGTATGTTCGATTTCGATGAACTATCCCGGAGGACTTTGGGAAAGAACTGGAGCAAACTGAACGACGGACAACAGAAAGAGTTCGTCGACCTCTATTCATCCTTGCTTGAGGAGACTTATGCAAACAAGATATTGTCATACACGAATGAGAAGGTACTGTATGGCAAAGAGACAAATTTGACCGAAAAAACTGTCGAAGTCCAGACCACCATAGTGACAAAAAAGGCGGATATCCCGGTTAACTACAGGCTGATCCAGAAAGCCAGCCAATGGAAGGTGTACGATGTTGTGATCGAAGGCGTGAGCCTTATCAGCAATTACCGGGCGCAGTTCGGAGAGATTCTCATAGGAAAATCAGCCGAAGCATTGCTCGACAGCCTCAGGAAAAAGGTAGGGGACAAGGGGTAATAGGTCAGTATGCAACATTCACACGGGAGGACGCTTATGAAAAGGATGGCAATCGGTCTTCTCATTGTCTTTCTTTTTTCGTTCGGCTGCCAGAAGAAGGAAGAGCAGAAAACAAGTCAGCAAGGTTTCTCGGGGCCTGTTCAAAGCCCGGGGCAGCTTCAGAATCAGATTCAGCTCCTTCAGGATGCAGTGAAGAAGAACCCTCAGGACGTTCGCGGCTGGATTCAACTCGGCAATGTGCTAATGGATACCGCCAGATTCCAGGAAGCGATCGACGCATACCAGAGGGCCCTCGAACTCGATCCGCGAAACGTAGATGTGAGAGTGGATATGGGTACGTGTTACAGGAACATGGGACAGCCCCAGAAAGCTGTCGAGGAGTATAAAAAAGCCATAAGCATCGATCCGAATCATGTCAACGCCCATCGTAATCTCGGCGTCGTGTTCGCATTCGACCTGAGAGAGAAGAAACTGGCCGTCAAAGAGTTCGAAGAATACCTGCGGCTCGCCCCGAACGCGCCTGACGCGACACAAGTGAGACAGATCATCGCCGATCTCAAGACTTCCTGATAGTGCTCACGAAGCCTGAAGGCATACCATCGAAGCCCGGCGTCTACCTGTTCAAGGGACCGAAGGAACATGTCCTCTACGTCGGCAAAGCTAAAGATCTAAAAAAGCGTTTACAGAGCTACTTTCAAAAAATTTCGCATCTGGATGCTCGCAAAGCATCTCTGATAAACGACGCCAAAGACCTCGCCTATATTGTCACCTCGAATGAACTCGAGGCGTTCGTCCTTGAGGCGAATCTAATCAAACAGCATAAACCCAGATTCAATATCATTCTGCGGGATGACAAGAATTATCCTTACCTGAAACTGACCGTGAACGAAGAATGGCCCAGGATCGAGGTTGTCAGAAAAATCCGGAAGGACGGTGCCCTCTATTTCGGGCCCTACGTGCCCGCAGGTACCATGTGGGAGACGCTCGCTCTCATAAGAAGAAATTTTCAGCTCGGCGACTGCAAATACCGTTTTGACAAAACGATGAGACCCTGCATTCAATACCAGATGGGCAAATGCCTTGCGCCGTGTGCGGGCCTCATGACGAAGGAAGAGTATCTGAAACGGATAGAGGAAATCAGACTTTTTCTATCAGGCGAGAAGAAGGATCTGCTCGATAAACTCAGGCAGAGGATGGAGCTTCTTTCCGAGGAGATGAAATATGAGGAGGCGGCACAGATACGGGACAGGCTCAGGGCGATCGAGCGGGCGTGGGAGTCGCAGAAAGTCCTTGATCCCGAATTGGGCGACTTGGACGTGATCGGCTATTCCAGGAGCGGGCGTCAGGCGGCGATAAGGGTTTTTTTCATCCGGAGCGGAATCATGATCGGCTCGAAAGATTTCTTCATGCGGAATGTGGAACATATGTCGGAGCGGGAACTGGTGTATGGGGTCATCGCCCAGTTGTATTCCAAAGAGATCATACCACCGGCCGAGATTATCGTGCCGGCTCTGCCTGAAGACCTGAGACCTATTTCCCGTTGGCTTGCCGGAAAAAGGGGTGGGAAGACCAGGATACTTATGCCGGGCGCCGGAAAGAAGAAAGAACTCCTGGGTATGGCCTCGGAAAACGCCGATCTGGCCCTAAGGAACAGAAAAGTGGAAGACCTCGAAAAGCTAATGAAGGATGTGCAGGACAGATTGAATCTGGACACATCTGTGGAAAGCATCGGCGCCTGCGACGTATCGAATATCTCCGGAAGCGAAGCGGTCGGAGCCTTCATCTATTGGGCTCAGGGAGAATTCAGGAAGGACCGTTACAGACGGCTTAAAATAAGGACGGTGTCCGGGGTCGATGACTACGCGATGATGGAAGAAGTGCTGGAGCGTCTAACTAAGAACCTCAAAGACGATATGCCCGATCTTCTGATTATCGACGGCGGCAAAGGTCATCTGGAAACCGCCAAGAAAGTTATTAAACGGCAGGGCGGACTCCCGAAGGTTCCGGCCCTCATCGGTCTCGCTAAAGATCCCGACAGGGCGTTTCTTCTCGACAAGGAGGAGCCTTTGGACCTCGAAGACAGGGCAGCGTCGTCACTGCTCCTCAAAGGCATCCGCGACGAAGCCCATCGGTTTGCCGTCGGATATCACAGAAAATTGCGGGACAAAGAACTGTTCAGGTCGCGGCTGGAAGGAATCAAAGGGATAGGGAAAAGAAGAAGGCTTGAACTTTTGAGGGTTTTTGGTAGTATAGAGAATATAAGAAAGGCATCCCCCGAGGTCATATCGGCGATCAAAGGATTCAACAAGACAATTGCGGAAAAGGTTGTGCGTGAATTGAGGAGGGAAGAATGAAAAGACTGCTTGTTATCGCTTGTTTACTGCTGCTTCCGGCATTTGCCGAGGCGGCGTTCACGATTCACCTGAAAAACGGCTCCGTCATTTCCGACGTAAAGTCATATCGGGAATCCGGGAATGAAATAATTGTTTATTTTGGCACCGGTTCTATAACTGTCCCGAAGAGCGACATCCTCAAAATTGAGGGCAGCGAATCAGTTGAAGAAGAGCCCGGTGCCGAGGCGAAACCCGAAGAACAGCCGGCTCCGGAGCAGGGGAAAGAGAAAGAGACGGGCGCCGCCGGTACCCCAGATGAAAAAAGCGCGCAGAGAGATTCGCTGCGAAACGAACTGGACTCCGTCCTGTCCGACCTCCGCGCCGCGGAAGATCGCGAAATGGGTTTGGTCACGACAATAAATGAAAAAATCAGGTCTGACAGATCCTATAATATCATTCAGAGAAAGCAGTTTGAGAAAGAACTCGAGCCGCTCAATCAGGAACTCGCCGATGTCCAGCGGAAAAAGACCGAACTGCTGCAGCAAAAGGCGGATCTGGAGGATCAATTAAAAGCTCTGTAATAGACTGCATTGGTGGGGTGAACCTGTGAACATTTTTATTTCCGGTTCCATGGCGTACGACCGTATCATGGACTTTCCCGGAAAATTCTCCGATTATATCCTGCCCGACAAGATCCACATTCTGAATGTCTGTTTCAATGTCAACGGCCTCATCGAAAAATTCGGAGGAACAGCAGGCAACATTGCATATTCTCTCAGTCTTTTAGGTGAAAGGCCGAAGATTGTGGCGACGATCGGGAAGGATTATCAGAATTATTTCGAGTGGCTGAAAAAAAATAATATGCCGGTGGATACGATCAAAATCATTCGCGAAGAATTCACTGCCGGAGCGTATATTACCACCGATATGTCCGACAATCAGATCACCGGGTTCAATCCCGGGGCAATGAAATATCCGTCGGGTTATACCTTTGACGGTTCGACTCCGGAAGATACAATCTGTCTCCTTGCTCCGGGGAATCTGGATGACATGGTCGGTTACGCCCTGAGATGCAGGCGGAGAGGCATCCCTTACATCTGTGATCCCGGCCAGTCTCTCAGCAAATGGAGCGGGAGCGGGCTGCGGGAATGGATAGAAGGTTCGACGGCTTTGATATCTAATGACTATGAACTCGAGGTGATCATGAAGATGACAGGTCTCGGCAAGCAGGAGCTGCGCGGCCTGACCGGCTGTATCATAACTACGTACGGGGAAAGAGGATCGCTCGTGAGCGATTCTAATGGCGACATTGAGATTCCCGCGGCGAGAGTGAACAGCGTCGTGGACCCGACGGGCGCCGGCGATGCTTACAGGGCAGGGATCATCAAGGGCATGGTCAGCGGAAAAGATATGGAAATTGCTGCAAAAATGGGCGCCGTCGCGGCGACTTACGCTGTCGAGAATTACGGCACCCAGGAGCACAGATACACTTATAGGGAATTCGTCGAACGATACAGGGAGAATTTCGGGGAATTGTAAACGCGGATAATGCACGTCTGCCTACCCCGGAATTATTTCATACTAATAAGGGTCTGTCCATAAAGTCGTATCTTGTCATCCTCCGGCTTGACCGGGGATCCAGAAGGCATTGAAAACACTGGATTCCCGCCTTCGCGGGAATGACGACTTTTTCGGAAAACAGCAGTTTATACACAGACTCTAATAAGTGAATAAGTATGGTGTCGTTGATTCAAGTAACGCTCCCCAACCCCCTCTTAAGCTAAGAGGGGGAGAGGGGGAGTTATGTAAATTTGATCACTTACTATTGAACCCATTGGCAACACGTGGATTTTCGGAGCAGATGCGGTATCATCACTCATTATTTTCGCTGTGGCTTCCGAAATGATAAATGAAGAGGCGTTGAAATCCTATCTTCTGAATCAGTTCAGAGATGCCGTCGCAATCGACATTCGGAAGCTCGGCTCCGGCGTTCAGGGGTCCGGCTTTCTCGTTGAAATCAGAACAAACAAAGAGGTGATGTCATACGTAGTCAAAACCCTTATCCCCGAGGGACTTGGGCACGACTATCCCGCAGACCGGGCTTCGGTGTTCCTCCTCGACCTTGACGAGTATAAAAACCTCCCTTGCCATGTAAAGGCTGTAGACGTTCTTGCGGAACTGGAAAACGGTTCCATAAAATCTGTCGGCGGCGGCAAAGAATACTATCTTCTGATGGAGCGCGGGGAAGGGATAGACTATTTCAAGGATCTGAATGAATTGTCCCGAAAAGACCGGCTTGAAGCGACCGATATCGAAAAAATTCGGGTGATGACCTCCTACCTATCGGAAATACATGCGGTAAAGAAAGAATCGAAAACCCTCTACTGGAGAAAACTGCGGGACACTGTCGGCCACGGTGAATGTCTCATGGGAGTGCTTGACCTCTATCCTGACGGCACACTGGACTACGAAGAGATGACTCAAATAATCAAGAAATCGGTCGATTGGATTTATCGTCTGAAACCGAGGTATGGGAGATTATCGCAGATACACGGCGATTTTCATCCGGGCAATATCTGGTTCAACCCCGACGCGAGCGGGGTGGCAGACTTTGTGCTCCTCGACAGAAGCCGGGGGCCATGGGGAGAACCTGCCGACGACATAACGGCGCTTGCGATCAATTATATTTTTTTTTCGGTCAAGAATCACGGGGAGGTACGCGGCGCATACCGGGAGGGCCTGACACTGTTCTTCGATGAATATATTAAGCTTTCGGGGGATGCAGAAATAGCAGGCGTCGTAGCGCCGTTTTTTGCTTTCAGGGGCGTTGTTGTGGCCAATCCTGTTTTTTACCCCGAAGTGAATCCGGAGCAGAGACGGTTGCTCCTAAGATTCGTGCATAGAGTTCTTGAAGCGGAACGGTTCGAGTACGGCCGGGTCAACGACTATCTGACATAGTCTATAGTAACCCTTCAGTCACGGACAAATCCCCTCCTTGGCAAGGAGGGGATGGAGGTTCTTCAAAATTATTATCGTTTAACCACTCCCTTCCTCCCCTTAAATTAAGGGGAGGTGAAGGTGGGGTTACGGCGAGTAGCGGATATACTTTTCCCAGATTGACAGCAATTCGGCAGTCGCTCTGAGGTCGCCGGCACAATACCGGGCTATGTCGATATACCTGCCTGCCTTGAAAAGGTTCTTAACGTCATAGCCCGTAATACCTTCTTCCTTGGGGCTTTTTATACCGAAGGTCCTGCACCACATGTCGAGGCTGAACTTCCTTCTCATCGCGCCCAGGAAAGTAAGCTGGTCGAGAAGGTCGATATGCGCGTCCGCGTACCGGTTCGGCATCAAATCTCTGGTCGGCTTTATCCTGTGGATTGCGGAACGGATTAGAATGAAGGGGCAGTCAAAGCTTCTCCCATTGAAAGTCACGAACTGTTTATACCCCTTCACGGCCTCCCAAAACTTCTTGATGATCTCCGCCTCGGTCCCTGTTTCGAACCGTATCTTGTCCTCTTCGAACGGGAGGAGAGGATCGCCCGACGTCTGGAAAAAAACGAAACCTTCCTGCGTATCCGGTTCGAACATTCCGATCGTCACTATCTCCGCCGTTAACGGATAAAAGGAAAGGCGGTCCTTGATCTCCTCTTTATCATTCTCGGTTTCCGCATAGCGAAGGAGATATTCCTGAGTTGCCGGATCGAGAGAATCAAAATCCCTGCCGAAGGTTTCTATATCGAAAATGATCCTGGACATGCCGTTTATTATATCTCAAATCCAGCGACAGCAATAGTGAACGCTTGATTTATCGGTCATTGCGAGCACCTGAAGGGTGCTCGCAATCTCACAGTTGTACTTCTATAGCTGCGGCAGCCCCTGCGTTGCCGCACCGTGAGCACAGGTGCTCACGTAGCTGATAATAATCATTCCCGGACGATGTGTCATTGCCCGTCCCGAATGCTTTCGGACTCGCAATCTCGTTGGAAATAGGATTTGCAACAGGCTCAGACATGGAGACGACTTTCACCTGGATCCTGGAATCCTTGACCCCTCGAACCCTGCTCAGACGGTCATGCGGCCTTCGGGAGGTCTTTGAACACCTTCCATGTCTTAAGGAGATCTATCGCCCGCTGGAGCTGGATGTCGTCCTTTTCATCGATTTCGACCGGGATCGTCTCCTCCGATTCCTCGGGCTGGTCCTCCATCTGGCCGTTTCTCAGATGACCCTCGAGGTCTTTTTCCCTTATCACAGGCCGACCTTTTTCTCCGTTCTTGACTTGCATCTGGACGGCGATATCAGGTGAAATACCCGTCGTCTGTATCGAGGTTCCTTTCGGGGTGTAGTAACGGGCCGTTGTCAGCCTGAGGGCCGATCCGTCGCCAAGAGGGACGACAGACTGAACAGACCCTTTGCCGAAGGTCTGTGAACCGATCAGGACAGCCCTGTTCCAGTCCTTGAGAGCGCCTGCTACAATCTCCGAGGCGCTTGCGCTTCCCTGATTGACGAGCACGACCATCGGCAGGGAGAAATTAGTGGAATTCCTGCCGCTCCGGTATTCGGATTTTTCTCCTTTCTTGTCCTTAATAAACACGACCAGCTTGCCCGGGGGAAGGAACTTGCTGGAAACGTCAACCGCGCTGTTCAGAAGTCCTCCCGGATTATTTCTGAGATCAAGGACGAGGGATGTGATGTTCTTGTCCGTAAGCTCTTCAAGCGCCTTTGTCAGGTCGTGTGCGGTTTGCTCCTGGAATTGATTGATCTTCACGTATCCGATATTCTCTTCCAACATTCTGAATTTCACGCTCTTGATCTTGATAATTTCACGAACGATCGTAAAGTCCTTCGTTTTTTCCCAACCCTCGCGAAGTATGGTTATCTTCACAGATGTCGAGGGAGCTCCCCTCATTTTGCTGACCGCGTCGTGAAGCGACATATCTTTGGTGAATTCGTTGTTGATCCTTATGATTTTGTCCCCGGATTTAATGCCGGCCTTGTAAGCGGGAGTATCTTCGATCGGTGCTATGACGGTAAGCATCCCGTCCTTCACGCCTATCTGTATACCTAAGCCGCCGAACTCCCCCTTTGTGTCCACCTGCATCTCCTTATACTGCTCAGGGGTCATAAAGGCGGAATGGGGATCCAGTGAATTGAGCATCCCTTTGATAGCTCCGTATATCAACTCCTTCGGCTTTGTCTCTTCGACATAATTCTTCCTGACGATCGAGAGCGCCTCTGTAAAGGTCCTTAATTCCTCGTAGCCGTCCACCTCGGCGCAGACGCTGCCGATCGTCCACCTGCCGACAACGATGCCCGCCGAAGCGACGGCAAATATGAGTACTGCGCTCCAGATTACCCTTCTCAAAACCGTCCTCTTCTCCATTCTCTCTCTATCCTCCAATTGTTTTTATCTTCTTCGAAGCCATTGCACCGGGTCGAGCGGTTTTCCTTTGTAACGGAGCTCAAAATACACACCCGGCGAGCTCACGATGCCGGAATTGCCTACCCGTCCTATCGTTTGTTTCCCTTTTATTATATCTCCAACCTTCGTAAAAATCTCGGACAGACTGCCGTAGAGCGTATGATAACCGTCACCGTGATTGATGATGACAAGCTGGCCATATCCCTTGAACCACTCCGCGAAGACGACCTTGCCGCCGTGCACCGCCTTCGCGGCAGCGTCTGAGCCGGATTGTATATATGCGCCGCTCCTGAAGATGGGGGTATTGAACTGGGGATCCCTCTGCGATCCGTAGGGAACAACCACCTTCCCGTCGACAGGCCAGGGCAGCTTGCCCTTCAGACCCGACAGCCCTCTGCCTGAGAAAGCCGTCTCAGCCTTTTCAGCCTGCTCCGCTCTCTCGGACTCCCTGATGATTTCAAGGAGTTTGTCGGAAGCCTCCTTCAATTCCCGAAGCATCTTTTTGTATGAGGCTTCCTCTTTCTTGACTGAGGCAAGCACAATTTCCTTGCTTCTTTTTCTCTCTTCCAGAGTTTTCTCCTCAGCCTTCACTCTTTCTCTGTTTCGCACGAGCTCGGTCCTGAGAGAGGCGAGCTGCCTTTCTTTCCTGTTCAGTTCATCGATATTCGTCTTGTAGTCATCGAGAAGCTTGTGTTCGCGGACAGCGATATACTGAAGGTATTTCGCATTCCTTGACAACTGCGTAATATCATCCGCATGCAGCAACAGCATAAGTGTGTCCGTATTCTGTCCGTGCCGGTATATTGCCCTGAGTTTTCTTTTTATCCATTCCTTCTGATTTTCGAGATTGGCTCTGTTGACCGCGATCTCGGACTCGATCCGGGACATCTTTCCTTCGGTATCGGCGAGTCTGTTCTTATATTTTATGAGTTCGGTCTCGGCGCTCTTCAGTTGTCTGTTAGTGCCTTCGATATCGGTAAGTACGGATGATTCGCGCTTTCTCGCATGCTCAAGCTTCCTCTGGTGAGCATCGATCTCCTTTTGTATCTTTTTATACTCTTCATGCGTCGAGGCAGCCCGGCACGGTTCGGGGAGGAACGAAAGAATGAAAAAAAACAGAAAAAAGAGCGTGGCGGTCTTAACGCCGGCAGCAGTTGCGGCACCGATCAATACCGTATCCTCCCGATGGCAATCGTCGCGCCGACCATTCCGAGGAAGAGACCGGCGACGGGAAGGGCGAAGGATATTTCCATGGGAAATTGGATCGCTTTCAGAAGCGGGAATGCACCGCTCAGCTCAAAAATGACTGCGTAGTAAAACGAGATGAGGGCGAGAAGACTCATAATCCCTCCGCACACCCCGATCGCCGCTCCCTCTATGAGGAACGGCGTTCTGATGAATGTCTTTGTAGCGCCGAGAAGCTTGTATGTCTCGATTTCCTCGTACTTTCTATAAAAGAGTATCTTGACCGTGCTGTAGCAGACGAAGACCATTCCGGAGGCAAGGACAACAAGAAGCACCAGCCCGACCGACGTGATTGCGGTTCTCACGGCCTGCACGGAGGAAAGGAATTTTTCGCCATACTCTATCTCGCTGACCTCGCTGAAACCCGTTAGTTTCCGGGACAGCTTCTTCACCGATTCGGGGCCGAGGAATTCGCTCTTGAGTTTGATTTCTATCGAATCCGGCAGGGGATTCTCTCCGAGGCCGTCGAGCACGTATTCGGTATTTTTAAGCGATGCTTTCAGTTCTTTGAGAGCCTCATCTTTCGGGATAAAAATTACCCGTTCGACGGCGGGCTCACCCCTGACGCCGGCGACAACCGCATCGATTTCCTGCTGCTGAAGGTTGTCTCTCAAATAGACCATTACCGAAAATTTTTCCGGGAGTTTGCGGGTCATGACATCAATATTGAACAGGACAAGAAGCATGACCGCAATGAACAGAAGACCGGCGGCTATCGTGAGCATCGAAAGGAGGTTGATCCATTTTTCGTGGCGGAGGCTGCTCAGGGCAAGTTTAAATGAATAGGGAAGGGACATCTATCCGATCCCCTCACCCACGAAATTCCCGAAGTCAAGCTTCAGAATCCTCTTGCCCGCGTCCCTGAACAACTCTCTGTTATGTGTGGCTATCAGGATGGTGGTGCCCCTGGTATTGATGTCCTTGAACGTCCTGATAATTCCGGCCGACGTGTCAGGGTCGACATTTCCCGTAGGCTCGTCGGCAAGGATGATGGTCGGCTCGGCCACGATAGCCCGTGCTATCGCTATCCGCTGCTGCTCTCCGCCCGACAAAGCATGGGGATAATTGTCAGACTTGTGTCTCAGGTTCACGACCTTTAGCGAATCGAAGACACGGGACTTTATTTCCTTGTCATCGGCGCCCCTGATGCGCAGGGCGAGGGCCACATTCTCAAAGACGTTTCTGTTGAAGAGAAGCCTGAACTCCTGGAACACGACTCCTATTTTTCTTCTTAGGGAAGGTATATCAGAGTCTCTGATGGTGTTCAGCTCCCAACCCGATACGAAAATATTCCCTTCGTCGGGTTTTTCCGCCAGATAAATGAGCTTGAGAAGAGTAGATTTGCCCGAACCGCTCGGTCCGGTTATGAAGACCATCTCGCCTTTCTCAACGGAGAAGGAGACGTTCCTGAGCGCCGTATGATTATCGTAGTGTTTGGATACGTCCTCGAGTCGTATCATGCCGCATCAATAGTCGTCAAATTCGTCCCGCAATCGCCTCTGCAAGCCCGAAATCATTTCAATCCCTTTTTTATCGCCTTGACGACGTCAGTCGCCGTCAGACCGTAAAACTTCAACAGATCCTCGGGAGAGCCCGAACAGCCGAAGTCATCCCGTATGCCGAGCTTGATAATGTGCGCCGGGTGGTGTTCCGAAAGGTACTCGCTTACAGCGCTCCCCAGGCCGCCTATGACGGAATGCTCCTCCGCGGTGACGATCAGAGGGCAGGCCCGGGCGGCCTTCATCAAGATTTTCGTGTCGAGCGGCTTGATCGTAGACATATTGATCACTCCCGCATCTATGCCGCTTTTCTTCAGGATCGCCGAAGCCTCAAGAGCCGTCGAGACCATAATGCCGGCGGCTACAATATTCGCGTCCTTTCCGATGTGGAACGTATGAGCCTTCCCGATCCTGAAGCGGTAATTCTCCGGCATGACCTGAGGGACCTTGGATCTGCCGAGCCTTACATAAACAGGGCCGAGATAATCGGCGACCGCATTAATAACCTGCATCGTTTCGTACCCGTCAGAGGGAACAATAACCGTCATGTTGGGCAGCACCCTCATGAGCGCTATATCTTCCACAGCCTGATGAGAAGCGCCGTCTTCTCCGACCGTGACGCCGCTGTGCGTTGCGACGAGCTTAACATTCAGGTTCGAGTAACAGATGGTCTGCCTGATCTGCTCCCAAGCCCTGCCCGTCTCGAAGACAGCGAACGTGGAAGCGAAGGGGAGCTTGCCCGTCAGAGCAAGGCCGCTCGCCGTCCCGATCATGTCCTGCTCGGCAACCCCGAGGTTAAAGAAACGCTCCGGGAAGGCTTTTGCGAACTTTCCCGTTTTTGTGGAGCCGGACAGGTCGGCGTCAAGAACGACCACATCCGCCCTCTGTTTTCCTAATTCCAGCAGAGCCTCGCCGTATGCATCGCGTGTAGCAACAGACTTATTTACCATCGCCGCCCAACTCCTTCAATGCTTTTTCGAGCTCCTCCTGCGTCGGGGCCAAGCCGTGATACTGGACTTTCCCTTCAAAGAAAGAGACCCCTTTCCCTTTCACTGTGCGTGCTACGATCATGGTCGGCTTGCCTTTTACGGTTTCCGCGCGATCGAATGCCTGAACAATGGCTTCCACGTCATGCCCATTGATGTCCATCACGTTCCATCCGAATGCTTCCCATTTCTTCACGATAGGCTCAATGTACATGACGTCGCAACAATACCCGTCTATCTGGAGGCCGTTATTGTCGATGATCGCACAGAGGTTATCCAGTTTATAATGAGCCGCGGTCATGGCAGCCTCCCAGACCTGGCCCTCCTGGGTTTCGCCGTCACCGAGAAGACAGTATACCCGGGAATCCAATCCGTCCAATTTAAGCCCGGCGGCTATACCGTTTGAAATAGAAAGCCCCTGACCCAGAGAACCGGTCGAAATCTCTACTCCCGGCAGAGTCTTGGAGCAGGGATGTCCCTGCAGGGGGCTTCCCAGCTTTCTCAAAGTCGCTAAAAGGGATTTTTCGAAATAACCGGAAAGAGCCAGGGCCGCATAAAGCACGGGGGCGGCGTGGCCCTTCGAAAGGATGAACCTGTCCCTTTTCCTCCAACCGGGGTCTTTCGGGTTGTGCCTCATTTTGTGAAAATAGAGCGCTGCAACGATATCGGCAGCCGATAAGGAGCCGCCCGTATGGCCCGAGCCGGCTTCGGTCAGCATCTTCAGGATCTCTATCCTGAGGAGTCTTGCTTTTTCTCTAAGTTCGTCGATTTTTGCATCTGCTATCACGGTCATCATGTATTCCTTTTCAAGATATAATTGAGCAGAATGTCATCGAGACTGTCCGTTGCCTGGACTCTCTCCTTGACCCTTTCCTCTTTCGGCACGGTTTCTTGAACAGGTTGACTCTCGCACTCCGGTTCCGCCGAATCCGGTTCAGGAACCTCTTCAGCCCTACACTCGCCGGCATATTTCCCAGACAGAAGGTCCTTTATCATATTCTTGTGCTGCTCTTTCATGATAAGTCTGACCTTATCTTCAAAGTCACGGTCGCCAGCTATGTCAGTGTAGCTTGTCTTCTTTGAGGCAAGAATTGCGCCTTTTGAGTAAAGGAGAGTCACGATCACGGGATTGTTCCGCCCGCTGTCCTCTGTCTGAACATGATATACCTTGTCCTTAAAAGATATATTCGTGTTGTATCCGACAAGCATCGCTTACTAATTATATCTATCAGGGAAGAAAAAAGGCAAAGGGTTCGGCCCGCAGGAAAGAGGCCTCTGGCTTGACATTCCCCTTCAAATCTGGCCGGTATCAACGAGTGAACCCATCGGTGCAGAAAAGGGAAGGCAGCCCCCAAAGCCTTTCAAGGCGATGAGATTTGATTAGGGCATGGCGTCGAGAAAACAGGACTTCACTGAAAGTATGATCGTGATTTCGTATTTTCAGTATGGTTGCCGATGCCATAATGTATCGCTGCGAAAGGCTTCAGTCCTGCCTTCCCTCTTCTGACTCGTGATTCTCATGCAACGATAAGTGAACTTTCGTAGCCACAAAAATCATACTTTTGTTGTATTGACTCTGCCCCTCCGGAGTTTTTACATTAGAGTATGGACGGAAGATTCTTGAGCGGGGAAGTAACCGCAACGGATGGCGGGCTTACCGAAGCAGTAAGTGAAACCCTCGAATCAGCCTCTCCCTGTAAGGCCCGGGACATCGGACTTGATTCCTTTCTCCTCTGCCTTGAAGAAAACCCCCGGATGTGTAAATTTTCTCTTGCCTTCGGCGGAAGGTATTTCTGCAAATGCAAGAGCCGTGTGCGCTCCGCAGAAGAGACGCTGTAATACGAGTTCTTCGTTCCTGCTAACCGACGTCATCCATGACTCGTAGACCCGGATGATTGAAGATCCGCTCGTTGAGGATGACCTTGTTCTCCACTAAAGCCTTGACATTACGGCATGCAGGCGTGTGGAAAATATCGTAAGGACTGCCTGTCTGCGCGACACTTCCCTCCGCATAGACTATGATCCTGTCAGCCATAGTGTAAGCCTCGTAGAGATCATGCGTGACGAGGATTACGGGAATAGAGAATCTCGTCCTCAATTCCGTCAGCAACCTTTGCATCTCGAGCCGCAAGGAAATATCCAGGGCCGTGAAAGGTTCATCAAGCAGCAGCAGTTCCGGTCTCCTCACGAGAACCCTTGCGAGAGCTGTCCTCTGCTTCTGTCCTCCGGATATTTCAGATGGATATTTTTCCGCAATCCTCTCCAGGTGGAGCATATCAATCATCTCCTGAACTCTTTCTCTCCTTTCATCCCCGCGAAGTCCGAAAGTTCCATAACTTATATTCTGTCTCACCGTCATATGCGGGAACAGGGCAAGATCCTGGAACACATATCCGATTGCCCTTTTCTGCGGCGGAACGAATATGTTGCATGAACTATCGAATAATATGCTGCCTCCTAATCTGATGAATCCGCGTTCGGCACGCATAAGCCCTGCGAGCAGATTCAGAGTCATGGACTTGCCGGCGCCGGAAAACCCAAAGAGGACAACAAGCTCATTCTCCATCTCCCATGCGATTTCCAGAGTGAAGCCGTTCACTTTCGTAAACAGACTATGAGACAATAGCGCCATTTTTCCCCCTGCCGTACCTGTTCGCAACGTACAGAAGCGCTCCGGAAAAGAGTGTAAAAAGGATTACCATTAGATGCGCCTTCGACCATTCGCCGTTGCTTGCGGCTGAATATATAGCCAAAGGCATGGTATCCGTTTTCCCGGGGATATTGCCTGAAAGCATGAGTGTTGCTCCGAATTCTCCGATTGCCCTCGCAAAGGACAGAACCGTTCCCGCAAGAATTCCTTTCTTCGATAAGGGCAGAATGATCCTGAACACAGTCTGCAGTTCTGAATAGCCGAGTGTGTAGGATGCATTAATCAAATTTCTGTCGACAGACTCGATCGCCGCCCTCGATGTCTTTATCATAAGCGGGAGCGCCACAATGAAGGAAGCAAGCGCAGCGGCGTACCAGGTGAACATGATGCTCCAGCCTGTCAATGCATAAAGTTGTCCTCCGATTATCCCGTTTCTTCCGAAGAGCAATATGAGGTAGTATCCCGTGACCGTAGGCGGAAGAACGAGCGGCAGGGTAATAAGGACATCCAGGAGTTCCCGTCCCCTGAAGTCTCTTCTGGCCAGCAGATATCCCAGAAAGACGCCGATAACAACAATGAAGATTGTCGCAACAGACGCCACTTGCAGAGAGAGTCGCAGCGAGAACAACATAGTGCTTTCTTCCATTATATTATTGGCCTTTCTTGGTCTGATCCAAATTACGTCTGTTCCGGGCTAAATAGCGAAATATCCCTTGTCAGATTTTGCGGACAGCAATGAGCCGAATTATTCACCAATAGGCTTAAACCCATATTTTCTGAGTATCTTCTGCCCTTCCGCAGAACGGACGAGGGTGATAAACTCTTCAGCCGGTTTTCGATTCTTGCTGTTCGTAATCATCCCGATCGGGTATACCGCTTTGCTGTGGCTCCTCTCATCAGCAACTGCAGCGATTGCTACGTTCTTTGACCTCGCCTGCACATCCGTTGCAAAAACCACTCCGGCATCCACCTCATTGCGGTCGATATAGTCGAGCACCTGCCTTACGTTGGCTGTGAAAATCAGTCTATCTTTGATTAACGGCAGAATCTTGTAATGCCGGAATATTTCCTCGGCATATCTGCCGGCCGGCACCGTCTTGAAGTTGCCGACCGCAATCCTTTTTATATCTCCGGATAGGAGGTCAGTAAAAGAATGCAGCCTTGTCTTCATATTTGAGTGTGCGACGAGAATCGTCGCATTTTTTGCGAAGTCAGCACGTGTGCCCTTGACAATGAGACCCTTTTTCTCAAGTTCATCCATCTCTGCCGGCGCGGCTGAAGCAAATACATCGACAGGCGCTCCTCCTTCAATCTGTCTCATGAGATCTCCCGATGCGCCAAAGTTGAACGTGACCTTTGTTACTTTTCTGCGGGCCTCATACATTCTTCCTATCTCTTCAAAGGCGCTCTTCAGACTCAACGCAGCAGATACGGTAATTTCCCTCTTCGTTTCGGCAGATGAAACAGTCAGGGGAACAATAAGTAGTAGTAGTGCTAACGCAAATAACACAAATACCTTATTACCGCACGTTCTCACAGTACTCCTCGCCCATTCGGGAATTCAAGACCGCCAGCTCCATATCTCCGTCCTCGCCGAGAACCCCAAAGGCGTCCGCCCTGCATTGCCGGCAGTGGGTCATCTGCAGAATATACTTGCTGCATTCCCGGCGCATCCTGCCGATCATTTCATGAGACGGCCTCTGCAAATGAGCGAGCTCAGCTTGTGGTATGAGCGGTATGATATTCATGATATGTGCACCCTTTTCTCCGGCCAAAGCCGCAATGTGCGGAATATCCTCATCATTGATGCCGGGAATGAACACCGTATTGACCTTTACAATAAGACCCGCTTCCACCGCATCTCTTAAACCGATCTGCTGGTTAAACAAAAGATAATCTGCCGCTTCCCGCCCCTTAAAGCGCCTTCCATTGTATACAATCCACGAATATATCTTTTCTGCCGTATCAGGCGACACAGCGTTTATTGTCACCGTCAGACTTCTGACACCCGATCCGAGAAGATCGGTCAGCCTGGCGGGAAGGAATAGTCCGTTTGTTGACACGCATAGAATAATTTCCGGGAACTCCCTGTTTATCGCACCGAGTACTTCAAATGTCGCCTCGTTGGCAAGCGGATCACCGGGGCCTGCGATGCCGATAACGGTAATATTGTCGTTTCTGTCAATCAGCAGCCTGATTCGTTCAAGGGCTTCCCCGGCACTGAGAACAGTGCTGGTAATCCCCGGCCTTGATTCATTGGCGCAATCGTATTTTCTGACGCAGTATTTGCATTGTATATTGCATGCAGGGGCAACCGGAAGATGTATTCTCCCGAACTTGTGGTGCGCCTCCTTTGAAAAGCAGGGATGCATTTTCAAGATATGTTCATGCGCACGATTCTCCGTGTTGATCATCTTCACTCCTCACTTTCTCTTTTTGACCCAAGTAACTGCAGTGAGAGAACCCACCGCGGAGTTTGCAGAGATAAAAAGCCCTTACAGATGCAAAAGCACCGTAAGATCGGAAAGGAGGGCAGTTCCAAAGCCTTTCGCAGCGATACGTTGTGGCATCGGAAGCCACATCTAAAATACGAAATCAGGATGAGACTTTCAGTGAGCCATGTCTTCTCGACGCCATGCCCTAATCAAATCTCATCGCCTTGAAAGGCTTTGAGGGCTGGCCCCCTTTCCGTAACGACAGGGACAATAAGACTGACTAAAGAGCTTTCATAGTGCAATATGCATCTGCGATTTCTTGGTGCAGACCCGCGCGCAAGCTTCACACCCTATGCAATTTTCCGGATTCGCAACGGACATCACCTTATTGCCCATATCGTCTCCGTACTCGTCCTCACCATCAAAAGGTTTCTCTATAAGCACAAGCACGTCCCTGCCGCAGACTTTGTAGCATCTCCCGCACCCTATGCATTTATCAACGTCGATTGATTCGATAAACCTGGGTAGCCATGTCTTTCCGCCTCTTGTATATCCGACCATATTCGTATTTTTCTCCTCTGACATCTGTTTAGGAAACAGCTTTTTCATCCTCCTCACCCGTCCTTATCCTGAATGCGCCTTCGACGGGCGAGACAAAAATCTTTCCGTCCCCGCGTTTGCCGGTTTTATTGGCCTGAATAATGCCTTGAACAATATTCCCCACCGCGTCATCGGGCACTACGATAGACAGCAGCCTTTTGGGCACGTAGAGAGCGACCTTGGGCAGGGTGTGCTCAAGGGCATACGTGGATGGAGTAGGTCTCAGCTTGACCGCCGTGCAAAAGGTTTCCGGCATTTCTTCGTCCATCTCCGCGCACATTGCGCCGCGCTGCTTGCCTCTTCCTTCAACGCTCTGAATGGTGAGCGACGGATATCCGAGTTCTTCGAGCGCCTTCTTTGTTTCGGGCAGTTTGTCCCTTCTTATGATCGCGGTTATCTCCTTCACAGTATCGCCTCCCCGGTTCTTATCGTGTATGAAGCCTCAACAGGGCTCAGGAATATCTTGCCGTCGCCGATGAATCCCGTTTTAGCCTTCTCGTCGATTATGCCTATGACCGTTTGAACATCTTTATCATCCACAACCATCATGATGAGGGTTTTTGGCAGCTCATCATAATGCACAGGCCCAACCTGCAGACCCTTCTGTTTGCCTCTTCCGAATACCGGCATCTTGGTCAGAGAGGGAAATCCCGCACCCTCCAGCGCCAACACGACTTCCTGCTCTTTTTCAGGCCTTATAAACGCCCTTATCATTTTCATTTTTCGGTCCTCCTTCTGAATTACGCATTATCAAAAATCAACCACAGAGTGCACAGAGATACTTCCTACAGTCTCAACAATACTATCGCGGTCTTGTTGAGTGAACCAGATATTCAATTGACCGGAGTAACTCCCCCTTACCCCTCTTAACCCAAGAGGGGAGATGTCCCTCCCCTTAGGATAAGGGGAGGTTAGGAGGGGTTATGAATCCTTCACTCTTCAGTCCGCCTCCAGAGCTTTTCTCAGCCACGGCGGCGGGGCAGTCCTCGCAGTCTCCGCAAGTTTCGAGAGTGATTCCTCAATCGAAACGTTCGGTTTGACTTTTATCGGCATTATTCCTTTTTTAACAAGTCTCGCTGCGGACGGTCCTCCTATTTCGGTCAGGAAGATAATCCTGCAATCAGAGAGTTTGTCGACTTTCTTTTGTACCCTTTCATCGTGGATTGCTCCCATTCCTTTGGTCTCCTCAATCGCCGAATCTCTGCCTTCCGAGAATTTTCTCATTTCAAGAAACGTATACCCGTCCCTTGTCAGGTCATAAACGGCAAACAGCCCGGCCCTGCCGAAATGCTCATCTATAGCAATGCCGTCGGTTGTAGCAAATGCGACTTTCATTAATGCGCCCCCTTTATCAATAGATTTGCAACGTCATTAATCAGCGCCAGAGTCCCCTTATAACCTATGGTGATCCTTGCAGTGTTGCCCAGAACTTTGTAAACCGGAAACCCCATCTGATAGAGCGGCATGCCCAGGTTTTTTGCGGTATCTTCAGCATGAGAACCGGAAATCATGAGATCAAACCTGCCTTCGATGGAGAAGAGATCACCCGTCCGGATTTCCTCTGCTATTACCCTCTCCGCATACGGAACGGACGCGGGCATCACCGCCAGGCTGACTGTTGCACCCATTTCCTCGATCCATTTTGATGTCTGGATAGAAAGGTCCGGTTCTAATGCAAGACAGATTCGCTTCCCTCCAAAATAAAAGTGTGCATCCCTCATGCCGTCAATCAACATTTTCCTTTGTCTCTCATATCGGGACGGCAGTGGATTGCCGCTCAGCTTCGAAAGTGTCTCCATCAGCGTGTCAACATCCTTCAGCCCGGAAATGCTTTCAAACGCTTTGTATTCAATGCCGAACCGTTCTCTGAGATATTCTGCCGGGGGCTCCATGTGAAGTCCTATCGCGATAGTAAAGGCAGAACTCCCCATGTTCCTTATGTCATCGATCTTCGTCCCTCCGACCGCAAACGGAGAAATTCCATGCCTGCTCCCGTCAAGGGCGGAAAGGTCCGGAAGCATCAAGGGGTATAAGCCGAACGATTCAACTGTCTCCCTCAACTCCGTGACATCAGCGGGTGAAAGATGAGAACCGACCAGAACGTTGAGCCGGTTCTCGTGCATGCACGGTTCGCATCCTTTTTCTCCCGCCAGTTCAACGCATGCATTCACTGCCGTTGTGTAGCCCGACTCAAGCCCGCCTTCATAATCAGGAACGGAAATGTGAAGGATTTCGCAGTCAGCATAGTCCCTCTGAAGCTGTTTGACTGACCCTCCAACGTCCTCGCCCTTCACCTCTGCAAGACTCGATGTCAGAACGCCTATGACATCCGGCTTGTTCTTCTGTACAAAACCTGCAACGACCTTATACATATT
>JBFLXP010000002.1:0-5703 GCA_040757315.1 Nitrospirota bacterium | reverse complement strand
TTCTCTCCGCTTCCCATGACAACATCTTCCGCAAATAATTTTGTGCTTGCCAGAGCAATCGGCTCCCTGAAGTGTTTTGTCAGCAAAACCTTTGCGAGAAAAGTGCATCCCTGAGCCCCATGAATAATAGGGATAGCTTTATGAATTCCCTGAAGAGCGATTGCAGAGCCTATTGATTGGGAATGTTTCAAAGGATCGATGCTGATCGCGGAACGCGGATTTCGGAATTCAGGAGCCTTATCGCCGCATGCATTGCCCCGCACCCGCGTCTTGTCATAGAATCTGATACTATTGCTGATCTGTTCGGCCAGGTTGACAAGCCCTTCATAGCCGGAATATGCAGTATGTCTTTCCTGATTCACATCCACAAACGGGATTCCTTCCTTCACCGCAAGATATTGATTTCTGCCCCCCGCGATAAGGATATCAGCATCTTTCTCTTTCAGCAGCCGGAGAAGATTTCTTGGCGTCGTATCTTCGAACAGCGGAGCGTCGGTTCCCATAATCGCTTTCATTTTCTGTTCGTCTTCAAACGTGCTCTTTTTTGTACCCACCGCAACAACCTCAATCCCGACATCATGCAAAGCAGAAACAAAAGACCAGCTTTTTACGCCGCCCGTATAGAGCACCGCTTTTTTGCCCTTCAGGTGTGAATATTTTTTCAGCTTCAATTCAAGGCTGGTTTCTTCTGCCTTAATTGTCTTTTCTATTTCTTCCAACTTTCCACTTTCAACTTCTAACTTTTCACTTATTCTTCTTATTGCCCTTGACATCTCTGTCTTTCCGAAGAATGAGACCTCGATATAAGGGATGCCGTATCTCTTTTCCATTTCTTTGGCTATGTTGATCAATGCCCGGCTGCAGACCACTACATTGAGTTTCGCCCTATGGGCGTATGTTATTTCTTCGAATTTGGCGTCTCCTGTGATCCTCGAAAGAACCCTTACCCCTGTCTCTCTGAGAACAGGCTCGACAAGCCACAGGTCGCCCGCTATGTTGTATTCGCCGATAAGGTTAATATCGCAATCAGTCATGAAAGACGGTTCGCCGGTTCCAATTACGCAATCAAGAAGTGTTTCGCCGGCTATTCTGTTGCCAAGGTTCTTGGGGCCGACAAAACCGGGAGCGTTGACCGGAATTACAGGGATCCCCAGGTTCTTCTCAGCCACCCTACAGACAGACCCTATGTCTTCTCCGATCAAGCCGCTGACGCATGTTGCATATACGAATACAGCTTTCGGACTCACCGCATTATATGTCTGAAGGATTGCATTAAGGAGCTTCCGATCAGAGCCATAAATTATGTCCATCTCATTCATATCTGTTGTGAACCCCATCCTGTGAAGATTCCCCTGTGAAGAAACCGTTCCTCTCCCTTCCCACGAGTTCCCGCAGCAGGCGATCGGGCCGTGAACAATATGCGCCGCATCTGCGATCGGCTGGAGTACGATCATGGCTCCGTCAAAGGCACAGGACTCGCCGCCTCTTGACCGGCATACCCTATGCTTGCCCTCAACATCACAGCCGCTTTGAAACAATTTTTCCGTATTGGTTGACATGCTAACCTCTATTGACAGTCACAAAATAAAATTGACAACCGGTTGAACGTACCAGAGATTCAATTAACCGGGGTAACTCCCCCTTGCCCCTCTTAACCTAAGAGGGGAGAAGAAAAGTCGATATTTCCTTTCCCTTTTTCCCTCCCCTTAGGTTAAGGGGAGGTTGGAGGGGTTACTTCTATCTTTCACCTTATTACGTCAAAACTCGTCGTATGCATTGTCTTTCTGTCCATCTCATCCAGCACAGTGTTGACAATCGAGCTCACAAGATTCAATGCCCCCTGATAGCCGATTATCGGGTATCTGTGGAGGTGGTGCCTGTCAAATATCGGAAACCCGACTCTGACAAGCGGAGTTCCGGTATCTCTCCACAGGAACTTTGCATATGAATTGCCTATCAGGAGATCGACAGGGTCCGTAAACATCAGCGACCTCAAATGCCACATATCCTTGCCAATGTAAACTTTACCTTCCTGACCAAAAGCGCTTTCGTTCAGAAGGGCATTTGCATCCTCCTCGAATTTCTTGTCCCCGTTGGTGCAGACGATGTGGACAGGACATGCTCCCATTTCCATAAGAAAGCCGATCATTCCAAGCAGGAGGTCGGGATCTCCGACTAATGCAACCCGCTTTCCATGAACATAGGGATGTGAATCAACCATAGCATCAACCGCCCGGCCGCGTTCTTCTTCGATCTCTGCCGGGATTGGCTTGCCGGTCATCCTGCTCAACTCTTCAAAGAACGTATCGGTATTCCTAACGCCGATGAGAGGAAGCGCCGCAGACGGCTGGTTCCACTCCTTGGAGATATATTCCATTGTCTTAAGTGTCGAATACTTCTGGAGAGCTATAGTAGCCCCGGCATTAATGGAATCCGCCGTGTCCGCCAATGGAGTGCCGCCCGGATAGAGTTTGTATTCACAGGTATTGGGCGAATCATAAATATCGCTCACATCCGAGAGGATCGTGGAATCGACTCCCATCAATTTCAGGAGCCGTTTCATCTCGCGGTAGTTCCCGGTATATGTATCAAAGCCCATTATGATATTCAGCTTGTTGTTCGAATCACCTTTTTTCCCGGCCGTGACAGCGCTTAATATCCCTTTCATCATGTTGTCATAGCCCGTTATATGGGAGCCCACAAAACTCGGTGTATGAGCGAAAGGCACTGGAAAGTCAGCAGGGATTATCCCCTTTTCGCGGGCTGTTTTTATATATGCGTTCAAATCATCTCCAATAACTTCCGCCATGCAGGTTGTGCAGACCGAGAGCATTTTCGGCTTATAAAGCGTATAGGCGTTTTCCAGACCTTCGAGCATATTGTTCAGCCCCCCGAAAACCGCCGCATCTTCGGTCATCGATGTGGATAGAGCCGACATCGGTTCCTTGAAGTGTCTGCTCAGGTGACTCCTGAAATACGCCACACATCCCTGCGCCCCCTGAACAAATGGCATCGCACCTTCGAATCCTGACGAGCAGAAGATTGCGCCGAGCGGCTGGCAAGCCTTTGCCGGGTTGATCTTTATATGCTTCCGGGCAAAGTTTTTCTCTTTATATTCTTCTGTCTTCGTCCACTCTGCTATTTTCTGAACTTCTTCAGAAGCAGGACAGTTTTCAAATTCTTTCTTCCTCTCAAACTGCTCAAGATACTCCTGTTCCTGAAATAGCTCATTATGGTCTTTTATTTTCATCGGGATCATTTCCTCCTCCTCCTCAATAATTTCCACGTCGGGCTGTTAACCGTCATATCCATATCTCTCGCAAAAACCGGGAAACCGTCAAAGCCATGATACGGCCCGGAATAGTCCCAGGAGTGCATCTGCCTGAACGGAACTCCCATCTTATGGTACGAATACTTCTCCTTAATGCCCGACCCCACCATGTCCGGCCTCAGCCTGCGTGTAAATTCCTCCAGCTCATAGAGCGTGGCATCATCCATGATTACTGCGCCCTCTTTCATTTCAGGATATGTCCTCTTGTAATCGTCGTTATGTCCGAATTCATACCCTGATGCAACCACCTCCATGCCTAGATCCTCATAAGCGCCGACTGTATGTCTCGGCCTCAGTCCCCCCACATATAGCATCACCTTCTTGCCTTCGAGCCTCGGCTTGAACTGCTCGATGACTTTGTCCATCACGGGGCTATATTTCTCGATCATTTTCTCCGCATTTTTCTTGATTGTGTCATCGAAATATGAAGCGATCTTCCTGAGACTCTGATATATTTTTGTGGGGCCGAAGAAGTTGAACTCAACCCATGGGATGCCATACTGCTCTTCCATATGCCTGCATATATAGTTCATCGAGCGATAACAGTGTATGAGGTTCAGCTTCGCCTTGTAAGTAATACCTATCTCGTTAATCGAGGCATCGCCGGTCCACTGGGCAATAACTCTCAAGCCAAGCTCTTCCAGCATCTTTCTTGATGCCCAGGCATCGCCGCCGATGTTGTAATCGCCGATTAGCGCCACATCATACGGCGTCGATTGGTCGAGCTTGCCCTTGCCGAGAATATGATCCCTGATCGTATCGTTGGCAATGTGATGGCCTAATGATTGACTCACTCCTCTGAACCCCTCGCACCTCACCGGAACAATGGGGATGCCCATTTCCTTCGACACCCTCGAAGACACCGCCTCAATGTCATCTCCTATAAGGCCGACGGGACATTCGGAAAGGATGCCCATACTTTTGGCAAGCGGGAAAAGTTCTTCCAATTCGTGCAGGGCGGCATAGAGGCCTTTATCGCCGCCGTATACAATGTCTTTCTCCTGAAAATCGGTTGTGATGTGCATAGTGCCGAAGGTGTCGATTCCCGTCAGGCCGTTATAGTAATTCCTCCGCGACCACCAACTGTACTGGCCGCATCCGACCGGGCCGTGGCTGATTGTCACCTGATCTTTTACCGGTCCCCAGACGACACCCTTTGCGCCGGCATATGCACATCCCCTGACTGTCATGACTCCGGGTCGGGATTTTATATTCGACTTGACCTGGCAAGCGCTGCACTGTCCGGAAGGATCGTTCGCCGCCAGATGCTTTGTCCTGTCTTTCTTTGTTTTCTCCGGATATGCCTCCAGGACTTCCTCGATCATTTTCTGCGTATCTCTGATAGTCGTGCTCATTAAGCCTCCTGTAGTTTCGATGTAGATAGTGATTCGTAAGGCGTAAAGCGTAAAGTGAAATAAGGAGTGTGTTAATTTCTTTTGTCATTTTCCTGCTTGACCGGAAAATGACAGACCTTTTTCCCGGATTGCCAAATCCCTACCGAAAGGCGGCGGGCAGGCAAGTCGGACAACGACGCTTTAGCGATGAAAAATACCTGCAACTATTTGTTCGTCACTCTCCTATGCCGCCGCCTCTTCCGTCTCAAGGATTCCGAAATCCATGAGCAACTGTTCCAGCTCATCCATACTCATCGGGGTAGGGATGACGAGATCTTTGTTTTCCGCTATTTTTTTCGCCAGTGCCCGGTACTCGTCTGCCTGAGCATGTTCAGGGGAATATTCGATGACTGTCATCCTTCTCAATTCAGCCCTTTGGACCTGATTGTCCCTCGGGACAAAGTGGATCATCTGCGTGTTGAGCTTCTTAGCAAGTTCGGAAATTAATTCGTATTCCTTGTCCACTTTTCTGCTATTGCAGATAAGACCTCCGAGACGCACACCCCCGCTCTGGGCATATTTAAGAACACCCCGGGAAATATTATTTGCAGCGTACATAGCCATCATCTCACCTGATGTGACGATATAAATCTCCTTTGCCTTTCCTTCTCTGATAGGCATTGCAAATCCACCGCACACAACATCACCGAGGACATCATAAAAGACAAAATCGGTATCCACTCCGTATGCGCCGTTTTCCTCGAGAAAGTTGATAGCGGTGATGACGCCGCGCCCCGCGCAGCCAACGCCCGGCTCCGGGCCGCCGGACTCCGCACACCTGACACCCTTAAAGCCCGTGAGCAGCACTTCGTCAAGCTCAAGGTCTTCGACCGTCCCACGTTCCCTGGCCAGGTCCATGACCGTCGCCTGCGCTTTTCTATGGAGTATCAGCCTCGTCGCATCGGCCTTCGGGTCGCACCCGACGATCATGCATTTGTAACCGGCTTCTGCCAATGCGCTTACTGTATTCTGGGTCGT
>JBFLXP010000001.1:0-27550 GCA_040757315.1 Nitrospirota bacterium | reverse complement strand
TGGATCCGCCTCTGAAGCAGCGATTTCTCAAGAGCCATGCCGGCCTGATCGATGAAGATCTCGAGACCGGCGGTTTCCCCGAAACTCTCACCCGAGGCCAGGTTGTCGCAGAACAACAGAGCAACAACCTTCCCTTCGGCGATTATGGGAAAGAACGCGACCTCCTCCGGCCATTCTCCGCCTATACTTTTCACAAAGGATTCAGTGACCTCGTCCTTCTCCATCAGCCCTTTGTACGGCCGCTTTTCCGCGATAATATTCTGCAAGAAAGAGCTTTTGAGGAGAGATAGCGCAGTCTCACGTATTTTCTCATCGGGACCCTCTATATCGAGGCCGAATTGTCCGAGGCCCACTACCTCGGTGTCTCCGACCATGAAAAGGACGCCGCGCGAGAACATATCACTGGCAAATCTGAGAATAAGCAGAGTGATTTCAGATGAAGTATTGGGGAAGCGAAGTTCCTGCGTCAGAGCCTTGAGTGAGGAGATATCTTTTCTTTCCGGAGAGGGCTGAGAGCCCCAGTCTTCTTCCCAGGATGTCTCCTCACCACGAATTTCGGACAGATCCTCCGTCGACGTCGGGGACGCCTGCGAAAATTCATCGTGCACGCGGGCGCCTTCCATGAGGAGATACTCGGGACTCATGCCTTTCGAGAGTTCCCAGCCAATGTCGGGGACATCAGCCTTTCCGATCGGATCTGTGTCGTCAAGCTCAAACTGGAAGTCTCCGTCCTGCCAGAAGAGTAGCTGATAGACGACCCGTTCTACCCTTTTCTTTGCTGTCTTTTCGAGCACCTCTCTGGAAACCGATCCGAGTTCGTTAAGAATCTCGGGGACTGATTTGGAGGGCAGCTTTTTTTTTACCTCCATCGCCAAATTGAGGATGGTGTCTCTTATTGTGCCGACCCCAAGAAGATCTTCCCCCAGGGTTCTGTCGAGATCGTCGGTTTCCGCCCTCACAACAAGGCCGTTTCTGAAGACAACAAAAGCATTTCCACGGCTTCCCTTGAGAACGAGGGTGCCGGTTTTTTTCCCGATGCTCAGTATCTGGAAGATGTCAGCGAGGGCAAGGTCTTCGAGTCTCCCTACAAGGCTCATCTCTTCTTTATCCTCTCATGCCGCAGACAATGGGGCATACTTGTCGATAGCCTCTCATAGCAATTGATAATGCAGTATATCAAGTAGAATTATGGCGTGTCAACGAAGCGAAAACCGGATTAATATATGATCCGTTCCAGGAAAAGGGCATTTGCCGGAGCGGTAGGGCCTGCATATTTCCTATCCCGCCTTGCCATAATATCCGCCAGGCTCTCCGCAGGAATTCTTCCCCTGCCGACTTCTACCAGAGTTCCTACAATGTTCCTAACCATATGCCTCAGAAAACCGGTGGCTTCGATGCTGATTTTGATGAAATCGCCGGTGAACTCCGCCGTCATGAAATCGATCTGCCTCAGCTGGCTGATATCCAGAGAAAAAATCTGACGAACGGGATTCTTTATTCCGCTGCCCGTGCCCATGAAGGACGAGAAATCATGGGTTCCGACAACGGCCGCACCGGCTGTCGTCATCGCCTTCATATCAAGCGGCTGCCTGACAAGCCACACGTGCCGGTGGAGAAAAGCGGAGGAAGCTCTCTGGTTGGCTATGATGTAGTAATACCTCTTTCTCAAGGCGTCGTCTCTCGGCCTGAAGCCGGCGTCCGCGTCGGATGCATTAAGAATCCTGATATCAGGCGGAAGCACTGCATTAAGCGCCTTCTTTATTACATCCGGCGGAAGTTCCGATGACGTCGTGAAAGCGGCAACTTGCCCGAGAGCGTGCACCCCGGCGTCGGTCCGTCCGGCTCCTATGACTGCAGACGGTTCACCCGCGACTTTCCGAACCGCGCCCTCAAGGACACTCTGGATTGTCGGCTCTCTCTTTTGTATCTGCCAGCCGTGATAAGCAGAACCGTCGTATTCGATGAGGAGTTTGATCTTCCGCATGATTAAGGATATCACCCCTCTCAAAATTCCCGCAATGCTCCCGATCCTCTTTATCTGGTAGAATAAAAAAAGAATGCTCGATATTGAATCATTGATCCGCCGGGTGAAAAGAAACTGCGACGTCTCGGACGCTCGGCATTGGGGAACGTATTCCCTATGCGGCCTTCTCCTCAGGCTGAGAGAGTTGTATCGCTCGGAGAAGAAGATAAGGCCCTGGGAGAAGATTCTCCAGAACGATATCGGCGAATGGATAGCCTCGCGGGAGACCCTGTGGAAGGAGCTTGAGGATGAGGAGATTGAGGGCATCCCGCTTGACGGCGTTGTCCGGGAACCTTTCGATGTCGAAAAGATCAACGCCGTTTTAGGAAGGGAAGGGCTTGTCTATGGCGCGGGCTTTGGTCTCCACGGGAAACCCTCGTTCTTTCTTGCCGACCTTGTCTCGACAGACCGGGTGAAAGGATGCACCGTTTTCATGGCGGGCAGCGAATATGCGCGGGACCTGGCTGATTACCCGGCCATGGCGCAGGATGGTTCCGTATTTGTCCGGGCGGATATGACAAAGTTGCTTCTTTGGAACAGGTTTGAAGAATTGCGGTTCAAGAAATCGAAGTGCGCCCTCAGCTTTGCCTTTTCGCACTACGGCATTGATGCAGGGGCGGAGCCCTCGGAAGAAGTCGACCTAAAAATATCCCTGATAGCTTCGTCGGAGGTCGAAACGTTCATGCACCACGAACTCGGTGAAGTTTTCGAGGGAGAAAAGATCGGGGCGGAGTGGAAGACTTTGATCGCCTCTCTGCCGACGGGGCGCTCGGAATTATTCGCCCGGTCGGTCAAGGATGTCCTTTCAGATACGTCGGCGCAGGGCATGCTTTCACATATCATCCGGAACCGGAAGGCGGGGTCCTTGGGATTCTATATAGTGTTCCTGAGTGGTCTGAGGAAATTACTGTTCCCTGAAATCCGTGAGGCGTTTGAGGCATTTCTGGTTACAGGCGACTGGGAGGGCATTGAGGCCGCAAGAACGGCGGGATACGAAAGAGCCGGAATCTATGTAGAAAAGATCCTTTCCATCTATCGATCGGGGGTCAGCAACGGCCCGCTCTCCGAGAGGATCGAGCTGGATATTCTGAGCGGCTTGCAACTACGATAAGTGTTCCGGGCTGATAGTCTCAAGGAATTGCTCCACCAGCCAGAAATCAAACTGGCTGCCCGCATTCCTTTTCAACTCATCCAGCGCCGATTCAAAACTCGTAGGTGCCTTGTATGAAACAGTGCTCACCATTGCGTCGAAAGCGTCGGCGATTGCTATGATCCTCGCCCCGATGGGAATATCATCTCCCATCAGTCTCCCCGGATAACCGGTCCCGTCATACCTTTCATGATGATGGAGGATAATCGGCGCGATATCGGCATAAAAGCTTATCGGTTTGATCATTTCATAGCCGATAACCGGATGCTTCACGAAATACTCCTTCAGGAAACAATGTTCGCTCTTGATCTTCAGAAACCCGACATCATGGAGAAGACTGGCGAAATAGAGGCGTTTTTTTTCTTCTTCCGGCATATTGATCGCACGGGCGATGATATTGCTGTATTTCGCCACCCGTTTGGAATGACCGATTTTTTCGGGCACATGAAAGTCCATCGCCTCAAGTAGAATATCGGTCAGATGAATTTCATAATTCTTTTGGTCCTCGAAGAATTTCGCCCGCACCAGAGAAATCGCCGCCTGATCCGCCAGGTAGGCTATCATCTCTTCGTCCTTTTCCGTATAGAAACCCTCTTTCTTGTTGAACAGTTCCACGACTCCGATGACGCCTGTTTTCATGAGGAGAGGAACGCAGAGAACCGACCGCGTATTGGAATCGATCAGCATGTCGATCTCCGGATCAAACCTGGCGTCGCCCTGCACGTCCCCGGAGCGGACAGGCTTTGCGTTTCCGGCCACCCAGCCCGCAACGCCTTTGCCCGGCGGAATCGTTCTCGGGAGACTCTCCACTCTGGCTCCCTTCGCAGTCTTGAAAGACAGGGCGCCGTCTTCGACAAGAAGTATCGCCCCCGAGTCAGACTGTGTGAGTGCAAGTGAAGAATCCATGACTTTCTCAAGAAGGATGTCCCCATATATTTCCTCTCTCAGATCTCTTGTAACCGCAAGTATATGGTCGAGTCTGTTCTTGTAGTCCTCGATGCTGCGGATGACCTTTTTTGAAACAACAGCCCACAGGTAAAATCCGATGAAAACGAGGATGACGATGATTAACAGAATCAGGGTTATCGAGATGTCCGGAAGAAAATGGAGCACCTCGCTTGCGGGTTTGAATAGATATCTGAATATGACGGCGAGAAGTGTAACGACGACGAAGGCGGCAATGCCGTTGAGGAGCCGAATCTTTTGTTTGATCTCTGCTATCAGACCCCCGGCTTCCTCTTTCATAGCTCCAATTTAATAGATATGAGAAATAATGTCAATCGGGTTGATTAAGAAGCGTCGAATTAGTAGAATTAATCTTACAGTTTGCATAACAATCGAAGACCGGAAAGGGAGGGCATCCCTCAAAGCCTTTCAAGGCGATGAGATTTGATTAGGGCATGGCGTCGAGAAAAAAGGGCTTCATCACAAGTGTTATTCTGATTTCGTCTTTTCGACGTGGCTTCCGATGCCACCATGTATCGCTGCGAAAGGCTTATCGTGCCGCCCTCCCTTTCCGGCAGCGCATAGAATTAACTCAATGAGGATAATAAAAACCAGAAGTCAAAGGGATGCCTTTTTCGGCATTCTCAAAGTGCGAGCGTCAGGCGTCGGCAGAGAGATCGAGGAGCAGGTCAGGTCGATCCTCGATGACGTAAAGAAAAACGGCGACATATCTGTCCTCACTTATTCAAAGCGCTTCGATTCACTGAGGACGAAGCGGTTGCGACTGTCCGCTGAAGAGATGTCACGATCCGCTTCAAAGGCGGATCCAGCGGTCGTGAAGGCCCTTAGGCATTCCGCCCGCAGGATCAGGAGATTTCACGAGAAGCAGAGGGAAAAGTCCTGGTCCTTCAGCGAGCAAGGGGCAATACTGGGACAGATAATCAGACCCATCGAGCGTGTGGGTGTCTACATACCCGGAGGAAAAGCTGCATATCCCTCCACGGTCCTGATGAATGTGATCCCTGCACAGGTGGCCGGCGTCGGGGAGATAGCCCTTTGTGTGCCGGCGCCCAAAGGCGAGATTAATTCCTCTGTCATGGCCGCAATTCAAATGCTCGGCGTTCAGGAAGTGTATAGAATCGGAGGGGCACAGGCGATCGGAGCCATGGCATATGGAACAAAAACGATCGGGAAGGTTGATAAGATCGTCGGCCCCGGTAATATCTACGTCGCCACGGCGAAGAAGATGGTCTTCGGCGAAGTGGATATCGATATGATCGCAGGGCCGAGCGAGATTCTGATTATTGCCGATGAAACGGCGACCCCCGCTTTTGTTGCTTCCGATATGCTCAGCCAGGCAGAGCACGACGAGCATGCGTCATCCATACTCGTTACGGATTCGGGGAAACTGGCGCGCAGCGTTCAGGATGAGCTTGAAAGACAGTTGAGTACTCTTCACAGAAAGCAGATAGCCCGGAAATCCCTGCAGACCTATGGCGCGATAATACTTGCGAAAGATATCGGGGAGGCTGCGGCTGTTGCCAACCGCATAGCTCCGGAGCATCTGGAAATCGTTGTCAAACGGTCGAAGAGTCTCCTCCCTCTGATAAAGAATGCAGGGGCGATATTTTTGGGGGAATGGACTCCGGAAGCCCTCGGCGATTATGCGGCCGGCCCGAACCATACCCTCCCGACAGGTGGAACAGCGCGTTTTTCGTCCCCTCTCGGGGTATATGATTTTGTTAAACGGTCGAGCCTGCTCGGCTTCACGAGGCAGGGGTTCAGAAAGTTGGCACGAACGGTAAGGACTATCGCAGATGCCGAGGGCCTTCAGGCGCACGGCAATACTATTAGAATAAGGGAGGGTAAGGCGGTATGAGAACATCGAAGGCGCTGCATTTTATTCTATGGGTTATCGTTCTGTCTTTTTTCGGCTGCGCGCAGAAGAGCACGGCGGTCGCCGAGATTAAGAAGTTTCCCCTCGATTCTCTCGAAGGCGTCATCACCCAATCCAGCGTCACAATAGACAAGGATGTTTCCAGCGACGGCAAAGGGTCGCTCCGGATCACCGCAGAAAGTCCGACTGTTGTCAGGCTATTTGAAACCGGAGACATAGACGTCGAAAATGCGCGGCTGGTTTACCAGGCGAGGGTGAAGACCGAGAACGTCCAGGGTCAGGTGTTCCTCGAAATGTGGTGTCACTTCCCCGGCAAGGGGGAATTCTTCTCGCGCGGCCTCGAAACGCCGCTCACCGGCACTGTGGAATGGGCGACAGAGGAGACTCCGTTCTTTCTCCAGAAGGGAGAAAACCCTGACAACGTCAAGCTCAACTTCGTCATCAACGGCACGGGCACGGTCTGGATCGATGACATCAAGCTTTTGAAAGGTCCTCTTCAGTAGAGAGGATCTGTCGCTGCACCGGGGCCTTCCACTACGCTATTTGCATCATTCTCTTGTAGTTACTATGAGATAGTAACTAATCTTTAGTAATCAGGGGAGTGATGCGGCTGGTGGACCCTGTTTTCGGCATGTGGATCGTGTCGTTAAGAAGGTAGCGAACAGTATTTCCGCGCAACACGGGACGCACTGGTCTGCGAAAAACCGCAAACTCATACGGTCAGAGCTTCAAATTCTGACAAATCACGGGCAAAATCGAGACATGCGGAAATCTGCTCTCTGTTTAAATCAGGGAATTCCTGAATGATCTTCTCTACTGTATTGCCGGCGGCAAGATAACCCAGAATCAGACTGACCGGTATTCTTGTGCCCTTAATTCTTGGCTTCCCTCGCAGCACATCGGGAGTGCTTTCAATATATTCTCTCCAATTCATACGCCCGGTAGGTGGAGCAGGCTCCACGCCTTCTTTCCACAGATATAAGCGAAGGGTTGATCTTTAGAGTCATGGGTCGAACCCCAGGATTTCTGTCAAACGAGTATGGGATCTCTTTGACACATTCGCTCCCCTGAGAAAATTAGAAATATGATATGCAAAAAGGGCTTGAAAGCGCAATAGGGGAGGCACCGAAAAGACTGGATTCCCGCCTGCGCGGGAATGACGGAAAAAGACCTGACGGTGAAGAGAGGAGATTCTGAGACAGGTTCTACTCTATCGTGCTAACCGTTGAGTCTTTTGATCCGTTCTATTATCTCTGTAGTCGAAACGCCTTTGATGTATGGAAGGCTGTAAGTTTCTTTTGCGATGTCGGAGCCGACGATGTCCTCTTTTTTCCAGTCGCCGCCTTTTACGAGGACATCGGGTTGAATGAGCTTTATCAATTCATAGGGTGTATCTTCGTCAAACAATGCAACATAATCGACGATCTCAAGGGCTGCAAGCACCTCGGCCCTTTGATCCTGCGGGGTGACGGGTCTTCCCGGCTTAATTCGCAATACGGAAGCATCGGAGTTCAGGCCGATGACGAGAATGTCGCCGAGGGATTTGGCTTCCCCGAGATAGCGGATGTGGCCGACATGGATGATATCGAAGCATCCGTTGGTGAAGACGATTTCTTTGCCGGCGGACTTCAAGGCGTCGGTGATATCTTTTAGTTCAGCCCAACTAACTATCTTACCCATCGGAATTCCTCTCCAGACTAACAAAGAAGGATTCCGGACAAGCCGGAATGACAGATGGTAATGCCCAGGTTACATGCACCGGCCTGCCGAAAAGAGACCCCGAAACATCCGTCTTAAGTACGACGGATCGGATGACAACAAAAAAGAGGGTGCTCCGCTGTGACTATTACTACGGCAATTAATGTCGTGCTCCGACTTGATCGGAGCATCCAGTTCCCTTCTGGATTCCCCGGTCAAGCCGGGGAATGACGGTACGTGTTTTTTACCTGCCGGAGTAACAATCACGGAAACGTCTTTCCTGTTATAAGCCGGATTACATCGTTATACATGACGAAGGCTATGAGCGTGAGGAGTACCGCAAGTCCGATCTTCTGGCTGACGGATATGACCTTCTCGCTGACCGGTTTCCTGCGTATCGCCTCTATCCCCAGAAACAGGATATGGCCTCCATCCAGAATCGGTATCGGCAGAAGGTTCAGTACGCCGAGGTTGATATTGATGATAGCCATGAAAACGAAGAAATTCAGGGCTCCCTGGGCGGCTTGTTCGCCGGCCATCTGCACGATCATAATAGGACCTCCGATGGTTTCGAAGGGGATCGCCCGTTGTATAAGTTTGACAATAGAAACGATTGTCAGCGCAGAAATATCCCACGTCCTGAGGATGCTGTCTCTGAAAGCATCGGGGACGCTCTCTCTTTTGACGATTGAAGCTCCCGAAGGCTTGATGCCGATAAGGCCGATTTCCTTCCCCTCGCCGAAAATGTCCGTCACCTGCTTTTTCTCCGGCGTTACAGATATGTTGAAGACCTTTCCGTTTCTGTCGATAGTTACCATCAGCGGTTTTCCGGGATTCTCATGGATGATCTTCGTCATCTCATCCCACTGACGCACCTTGATCTCCTCTATCCCGATGATCTTGTCGCCTTTGAGAATACCGGCTTTCTCCGCAGGAGATTTTTCGACGACACTTCCCACCTCCGGCAGCAGGACAGGCAGCCCGCTCATGAAGGTGAAGAAAAAGATTACGGCGGCAGAAACCACATTGAAAAAGGGGCCTGCGAATACGATGAGAAACCGCTTCCACACAGGCTGGTAGTTGAAGGCAAAAGGCTTGTCCTCCTCCGCAAGCTCCTCACCCGGTTGTTCCCCCAAGGGTTTTACATATCCGCCAAAGGGTATGGCAGACAAGAGGTATTCCGTATCCCCGATCTTCTTGCCGACCACCCTCGGCCCGAAACCGAGTGAGAACTTCAGCACTCTCACACCGAGGAGCTTCGCAAATATGAAATGTCCGAGTTCGTGGACAAAGATGATGATTCCAAGAAGCACTATCGCCGATAATACGCTCATAGCTTTTTCACCATTTTTTTTGCAGTTTCCCGCGACCACCTGTCCGCCTCAACAATGTATGAGAGCGTGTTATCAGATCTTACCGCGTGCCCGTTCATGGTCTTTTTGATGATACGGGGTATTTCGGTAAACCTGACGAGGCCTTTAAGAAACGCCTGCACGGCAACCTCATTCGCCGCATTCATCACGCAGGGCATGGTGCCGCCTTCTCTCAGGGCCTCATATGCATAAGTGAGACAAGGGAAACACCGGGTCTCGGGTTTTCTGAATGTTAGTGATCCCACCTCATGGAGAGAGAGTCCATGAATTACATCCCCGAGTCTTTCCGGATATGTCAGGGCATAGGCTATGGGCGCTTTCATATCCGGCACCGACATCTGGGCGATGCAGCTTCTGTCACTGAATTCGACAATTGAATGGACGATACTCTGCGGATGGACGAGGACGTCTATCTTTTCGGGAGGAAGACCGAAGAGATGATGAGCTTCTATAACCTCGAATCCCTTGTTCATCAGTGTTGCCGAATCTATGGTTATCTTCCTGCCCATCTTCCATCGCGGATGATTCAATGCCTGTGCGGGAGTGATGTCGCGGAGGTCGCACTTGTTTGTTTCAGCGAAAGGCCCGCCGGAGGCGGTGAGGATTATCCTCCTGACATCCGACCGCCTGCGCCCCTCGACACACTGGAAAATCGCACTGTGTTCGCTGTCCACGGGAATGATTGTCGCTTCATACTTATCCGCCTCGCGCATCATTATCTTGCCGGCCATGACCAGAGCTTCCTTGTTTGCGAGACCTATTGTTTTGCCGGAACGAATAGCGGCAAGGGTTGGAGCGAGTCCTGCCGATCCGACGATAGCCGAAAGGACGAAGTCGGATTTCTTATGCGCTGCGGCCGCCGCCACGCCTTCTTCGCCGGCCAGTATCCTGAGCGTTGACGATCCTCTTCGCCCGATTTTTTTTTCGAGTGCATGCGCCGCCTCCTCGTCCGCGACGGCCACGACCTCGGGAGAGAACAACCTGATCTGTCTTTCGAGCAGGTCGATATTCTTTCCCGCTGTCAGCGCAATGACCTTGAAGAGGTCTCTGTGGCGCGAAACGATCGTGAGAGCGTTCCTGCCGATTGAACCGGTTGATCCGAGAATAGCGATGTGCTTCATAGTCATCTGTCCGCACCGATGATCTTTAATATCGAATACAGCAGCGGCCCCGCAAACAGGGCGCCGTCGATTTTGTCGAGTATGCCCCCGTGTCCGGGTATCAAAGCGCCCGAATCCTTGACTCCGGCATCACGCTTGAACATGGATTCCACCAGATCGCCCACAACTGCGGTCATCCCGATCATTATACCAATAATCGCGGCATGGCCCGCGTCGAAGTTCGGCAGGAGGACTATTCTAAGAAGCAAAGCACCGGCGGCGCCTCCAAGGAGTGAACCGACGGCTCCGGCCACTGTTTTGTTCGGACTTATCTCCGGATAGAGCTTTCTCTTTCCAAGCCCTTTCCCTATATAGTAAGCCAGAGAGTCGGAGGCCCAAACCGTAGAATACAGAAATATGATCCATTCGGGACCGATTTTTCTGAGATGGCCCTGAAACGACAAAAAAAGAGGAATGTAAAGGAGTCCCACTATCGGCCCTGCGAGATCGTGAAGTGAAGAAGCCGGAGTTCTCTTCACGAAGAGGCGCAAAGCCATAACAACCATAATGCTCAGAGCCAGGACTTTGGTCGCAATTTCCGGAAGCGTAAATGACACCGCGATCAGAGTAGTGCCGAGCAGGATGCAACTGTACCGCAACAGGCCGTGGATTCGGTACATGGAATAGAATTCCCACATGGCCAGAACCGCGACGGCAGACATCAGAACAAGGAAGTATCCCTCGGGGAGATACGTGACATACGAGTAAATAAGCGGCAGCAGGATGGCTGCGACAATGAGCCTCTTAAGGTGCATCCGTCCTCAGCGGGACCGCGCCAAACCTGCGCTCCCTCCGCTGGTAGTCCTGTATGGCGAGGAGAAATTCGTCTTTCGAAAAATCGGGCCAGAGCGTCTCGGTAAAATAGAATTCTGAATAAGCGGATTGCCAGAGCAGAAAATTGCTGATACGCATCTCCCCGCTCGTACGGATGATCACATCAGGCGCGGGGAGTCCCGCCGTGTCAAGGTGAGACTCGAAGGTCTGTTCGTTCAGTTCTTCCGGCTTCAGACCGGCGGCGATGATATCTCTGACAGCCCTGACAATTTCATTGCGCCCGCTGTAGCTCAGCGCGGTCACGAGAGTCATTCCCTTGTTGGCCGCAGTCATCGACTCCGCGTTTCTGATCAAATTCCGTATGTCGTCGGGAAGTCTCCAGATTTCTCCGATTGCCTTAAAGACCACCCCTTTTCTGGCAAGGTTATCGACTTCTCTCTTCAGATACGATTCAAGAAGTCTCATGAGCATTGATACTTCAGCCGACGGCCGGCGCCAGTTTTCTATGGAGAACGCATAAAGAGTCAGGGCGCTTAAACCTATTTCGGCAGCGACTTCTATAACCTCTTTAGTCCTCTCGACGCCGCGCCTGTGACCCTCTATCCTGGGAAGACCGCGCAGTTCGGCCCATCTTCCGTTGCCGTCCATGATGATTCCTATATGTTTCGGGATGCGCCCGGCCACGACCATATTTTACATCCTCTTGATCGGAAAGACGGATAGTACTGTTCCAAACGGATTTTCGCCCTTCACGATATTGCCTGCTCTCATGCCGAAAAGCGGGCTCGAAAGCACGAGCACCCTGTCCCCGGAAACGGTATAATCGAGCAGGGCGCCGCTCACCGCGTCTGTGAGAGACGTCTCGTCCATGGACATCCCGTTCCACTTCATCTGTCTGATCCGGGAATGCTTAAATCCCAATCCCTTTACCATCTCAAGGAGGGGGGATCTTTGCACTGTAAGGATTCCGCCGTTCCTGAGAATAAGCTTGTCTTTTACGGTCCACTCGCCACGGTCCACTATCGATGTGGGCGACGATTTCGCGAACGTCGTCAGAAATCCTCCGTTCGTTCCCTTGCTCCTCCAGAGGCGCAGCCCCTTGGCATCGTAAACGTTCAAGAATCCATCCTCATCATGTGCAACGACCAGTTTTCCCGTCTGCGCATTGTCATAGAAGATGAAGTCATAGATATTGACGCCCTTCGGAAGTTGCAGAGCCTCAGCTTTCTTGTATGCGCCCTGCCACACCATCTCATACACGGAGCCGCTGTAGCCTTCGGCAGGGGAATATGCCTGCGCTATCAACCTGCCGTCAAGCCTCCTGAGGAAAATGGAATCCTTGTGAAGAAGGACAAAGCCCGATCCCTGCAACTCATAGATGTAAGAAGTGAGGGTATTGCTCTTCTTCGCAGTTACGATTATTTCAACCCTCCCGTTTCCGTTCAGGTCGACAGCGTCGAGCCATATATTCTCATTTCCGCCTTCACCCTGAATCCTGACGCCGCCAAGAGCGGGCTGCAGGTCGGCGCCCGGGGCATAGATGCCGACGTCCTTCTCCGTGCCGAGAACTATCTCGTCTTTGCCGTCGCCGTCAACATCCCCGGCTGCAATGAACCTCGCCGAGAGCGGAAGGTCAAACTGAAGCGTGCTCTCCGTGCCGATCCTGAAGAATTCATCGCCGAACCGCAATTTTTTTGCCGACGCGGCATCGATGCTGAGGTTGTCCTCCGCTAACTTCACCTTATCGGAAACCCAGTAAAGTCTCTGCGTGATGACCGTCCCCTTTTCATCCGCCTTTGCCGAAATGAGAAGAGCGACCTCTGCCTGTAGTTTCACAGCCTCTTCGAGAGCCTTTGCTGCATCCTCTGTCTCGAGAGACGTATCCAGGAGGTTGAACCTTCCCGTGTCCTTCAGATTTTTATGATAGGAGTCCGCTATCTGCCAGTCCACGCCGTTTGACTGGCAGAACAGCACCTGAACTTTTGTCGCCGATATCCTTGCCTGGTCGCCTTCGCGAGCGCTGCCTTCCAACATATTTCCAGTCGCAGTGTCATCGGACACTTCCCGGATCTCCATCTTCCCCGCCAGGGATTCAAGGTTGCCCAACACTTCCTTTGTAACAGGATGCCGGAAGGGAGTCTGTTCCCTCAGCACTGTAAGACGCATGCCGCGCTTCATGCCGTCTTTGCTGCCGAGATTGATCACTGCCTTCCCGTCCTCAACATGGGTGACTCTGCCGGAAACCGCTTTGAAATAGGATAGAGTCTGATCCAGGAGCGGCTGCAGAGGATTGTCATCGGCATAAGAGGGGAAGGCGCAGCACAAGGAAATAATGAACGACTGAAGAACGGGCAGTATCCTTTTCATCAGGCCTTTCCCGCCTCCCGTGCAAGTTTGTCCAGGACTCCGTTCAGGAAAGAGGCCGATTCCGAGGAGGAAAATTTCTTGGCTATTTCGAGCGCCTCATTTATCGTGACAGCGGACGGAATGTCTTTCCGGTAAAGAATCTCATATGCAGCAAAGCGAAGAATGTTTCTGTCGACTGCGGCCATCCTCTTCAGAATCCAGTTCTCCGTTATCTTTTCGATCACTCTGTCAATCTCCTCGCAATTATCAAGAGTTCCTTTTACGAGTTCATCCGCAAAAGCCCTGACCTCTCCGGTCTCCTTCTTATCAGACCAGAACTCATCGACGTCCTGCTTGTCATAATGCTTTCCGGTGAAATCCATCTGAAATAAGAGCTGAAGTGCGTATTCCCGCGCCTTACGACGTTTCATATACGGGTGGGAAGCAATAACTTACGACCACTGCTCACAATTTTTTCAGCAACTGGGCCATCTCGATCGCGGTCAGCGCGGCATCCCAGCCCTTGTTGCCGCTCTTAGAGCCGGCCCTTTCGACAGCCTGTTCGATAGTATCGCAGGTTATGACTCCGAATGCTATGGGTACCCCCGTTTCCATAGAAGCCGACGCGATGCCTTTTGAAACTTCCGCCGCTATGTACTCGAAGTGAGGAGTGCTGCCCCGTATGACCGTCCCAAGACAAATAACGGCATGGTATGCTCCCTTCAGAGCCAATTTCTTCGCCACCATAGGGATTTCGAAAGCCCCGGGAACTCTGACGACATCAATATCCTCATCCTTTGCGCCATGGCGCAGCAAAGCATCCTTTGCACCGTCGAGCAGTTTTCCTGTTATAAAGTCGTTGAACCTGCTGATGACAATACCGAACTTTAATCCCTTCGCCTGAAGCTCGCCCTCGACCATTTTCATAGTATCCTCCCTCTACACATTATCCAGCATATGCCCCAGCTTCTTCTTCTTTGTCTTGAGATAAATAATATTTCGTTCTGTCGGTTTGGTCTCAATCGGAACTCTTTCGACAACCTTCAGCCCATATCCCTCGAGCCCGACGATCTTCTTCGGGTTGTTCGTCATGAGTCTCATCTTCCTGACGCCAACGTCGACAAGTATCTGCGCTCCTATTCCGTAGTCCCTGAGATCGGGCTTAAAGCCAAGCTTGATATTCGCCTCGACAGTATCGAGACCCTTGTCCTGGAGCTCATAGGCCCTGAGCTTATTGATCAGACCGATTCCGCGGCCCTCCTGCTTCATATAAAGGACGACCCCTTTGCCCTCCTTCTTTATCATTTCCATCGCCTTGCGGAGCTGTTCCCCGCAGTCGCAACGTTCGGAACCGAAGACGTCGCCGGTGAGGCACTGGGAATGCACCCGGACAAGTACCTCGTCGCCGGGGCTGATCTGTCCCTTAACCAGGGCGAGGTGAATAACATTATCTATATCGTTCGTATATGCGATCACGTTGAATTCACCGCCGTATTTCGTCGGGAGTTTGACGGCTGCAAGCCTTTTGACAAAGGACTCCGTCCTCATCCTGTATTTGATGAGATCTTTAATCGTGACTATCTTGATGCTATGTTTTTTTGAGATCTCCGTGAGCTCCGGGACCCTGGCCATGGTGCCGTCCTCGCTCATGATCTCGCAAATTACCCCGGCAGGATAAAGCCGCGCGAGCCTGGCCAGGTCGACCGAACCTTCGGTCTGGCCGGCCCTTTGGAGCACGCCTCCGGGACGGGCTCTAAGCGGAAAGATGTGCCCCGGGCGGGCGAGGTCTTCAGACCTCGTTTTCGGATCGATCGCGGTCAATATCGTTCTCGCCCTGTCGGCTGCCGAAATGCCGGTTGTCACTCCTCTCTTAGCTTCGATCGAGACTGTGAAGGCAGTGCCGAAAGCCGAAGTATTGTCATCCGTCATCATCGGCAGTCTGAGCTCCTCCACCCGTTCCGGAGTAAGAGACAGGCAGATGAGACCTCTTCCATACTTTGCCATAAAATTGACCGCCTCCGGCGTGACCTTTTCGGCTGCCATGCAGAAGTCACCTTCATTTTCTCTGTCCTCGTCATCCACGAGGATCACCATCTTCCCCTTTTCTATATCTTCGATGGCCTCATCTACGGTATTGATTTTGTATTTTTCCATAACCTTACCTCTATGCTCGCGATAAATTCTAAATTCGAATTACTAAACTCTAAACAATTCCAAAAAAAAATATGCAAATCCGGAAATCTCAATTCCAAATCTGAATTTGTATTGTTTAGTATTTAGGATTTTGTATTTAGAATTTGCTTCTCAAATATATCCTTCCTCCATAAGGGTCTTTACGAACGCCGCGTCCTTGTCCGTTTCCCTGTTCAAGAATTTTGCAACATATTTGCCCAAAATATCCACCTCAATGTTCACTGTGTCACCCGGCCCTTTCGTTCCCAGGGTCGTAACTTTCGCCGTATGCGGAATGACCACCACCGTGAAGCTGTCCTTGCGCACGTCAACAACGGTGAGACTGATGCCGTCCACGGCGACCGATCCCTTCTCAACGAGATATCGGAGTATGCCGGAGGAGACTTCGAACTCGAATTTCCACATATCCCCTGACGGAGCCTTGGAACGGATCTTCGCCGTGGCATCGACGTGACCGGTCACAAAATGGCCTCCGATTTTTGAGCCGGGGGTGAGAGACGGCTCGAGATTCACCAAGTCGCCCGCCTTGAGCCTGCCGAGATTAGTCCTCGCCAATGTTTCGTCCGAGAGGTCAAAGGAGAGTTCATTCACCTTCTTGCTCACAACGGTAAGACAGACGCCGTTCACCGATATGCTGTCGCCGATCGCTGCGTCTGTCGCGATTTCACCGGCTCCGAGAGACAGTATCGCCCTGCCCCTCCGTTTATGCACGGATCTAATCTCACCCAGCTCGAGGACCAAACCAGTGAACACAGGTCATTCCTCTATATCAACATTAAACCGCAGAGTTTTTTGATAAAGGCCGAGGACATCGACAGTCTCGGACCATGCGGTGCTGACGCGGACTGATTTACTCGTCACGGTCACATTCAGTGTATCCTCCGTGATAGGAATCCTGTATTCTTCCGCCTTCTCCAAAATCTGTGCCCTTGTTCTCTCTTCGTTGCCCAGACTTATCCGTGCCATCTCCCTCACGTCCGACTTGAATGCGGAATACCGGTAATAAGGCATGCCGAATGAGTACCCGAGGTAAGCCATGAATACAAGGAGCAGAATTACAAAAATCAACTTAACGAAGCCTTTCTCGTTGTTCAGGACTTTCATTGTACTAACCTCCCTATTCTATTAAATCTGACCCAGTCATCAGGGTTCCACGACCAATAGATCAAGAGCGCTTTCCCGCGAATAAGCTTCAAATCCACGAACCCCCAGTACCTGCTGTCATAACTCTGATCGCGATTGTCGCCCATCACAAAAACCTTGTTTTCCGGCACCTTGATCGGACCGAAGTTGTCTCTCGGGTCAATGCCCGATTTTAGATTCGGATCGAAATGCCGGACATAGGTCTCCACAACGGGTCTGCCGTTCACATAAACGACTTTATTCCGCTCTTCTATCACATCCCCGTCCGTTGCCATGACCCTTTTTATGAAATCTTTCTTGGGATTCTCCGGGTACTTGAACACTATTATATCTCCCTTTTCCGGCTTCCTGAACGCCAGGATGCGGTTATCGGTAAAGGGGATTTTCGTACCGTAAATGAATTTGTTGACCAGGATGTGATCTCCGATAAGAAGCGTCGGGATCATCGACCCCGAGGGTATCTTGAAGGCCTGAACAATATAAGCTCTTATGATGAGGGCGAGAATGAGTGCCGTAACAATCGCCTCAACATATTCCCATAACAGTTTTTTCTTATCCTTCACTATAGATCTCCTTCAGTTTCTCAAGCATGAGTCCGGCAGCGCCGACAACTCCGGCATCGTCTTTCAGCAAGGAGGGCAGAATCTTGACTCCTTCAAACAGTTCTTTTAAAGCCCTGCGCGAGGCCTCCCTTACGGCTTCCTGAACATAAATATCCCACGCCCCGATCAGCCCTCCCGCAAGAATAACCGCCTCGGGACTCAGGAGATTAACGACATTAGCAATGCCGATACCAAGGTGCCTGCCGGCGGTTTTCAGCAACTCCCGTGCCAGATTGTCTCCTTCGAGAGCCGCCCTAAACACATCCTCGGCCGTCAATTTATAGATATTTCCGCCACAGCAATCCCGCAACGCACTTTCTCTGCCGGATTCAAGGACGGATACGGCATTGGACAGTATAGCCCTCGCCGATGCATATAATTCCAGGCAGCCATAATTACCGCAGTGACATTTCTCGCCTTCGGGACTGATGCTCATGTGGCCGACTTCTGCGGATACGTCAAGCAGTTTCTTTTCATGTATTATACCACCGCCGATGCCGGTGCCGAGCGTGAAAAGGAAAAAGTCCGAGAAGTCCCGGCCCGCTCCCGCCCACAGTTCGGCATAGGCTGCCGCATTGGCATCATTCTCGATGAGCACGGGAAGGCCGAACCGGCTGCTGATTTCCGAAACCAGGCCGATCTTCTCAACGGCCTGCAGGTTTGGGGAGATCACAACCCTTCCGTTTTCTCTGTTGATCACGCCTGCAACGCCGATGCCTATTCCTGAAATTCCTTCGGTTCCGAGACTCTCGACTGCTTTGATCATGGAGCCGAGAACATCCTCGGAAACCGGCTCCTTTATCTTCTTGAGGACGCCGCCGCTGCCCGAAACGACAGCGACTCTCAGATTTGTGCCGCCGATGTCCATGCCAATGGCGTTCCTGGCCTGCGCCTTATTCATTTGTCCCGATATACCTCAATGGCAACTTCGGGACACGTTTCCGCGCACATGCAGCAGCCGGTGCATTTTTCGCCGCGGATCGCCGAAGCAGGAAAGAAACCTCGCTTATTAAATTCTTCCTCGATCTCGATAACTCCAAGCGGACAGGCGTCAACGCAGTATCCGCAGCCTTTGCAGAGTTCTCTGTCTATAACGATCATGCCTTTCATCTCCCTTCTTCGAGCAGATGCCGGGCATGCCTGATGGATACCTCCGTGACGGTGCCGCTCAGCATACGCGCTATCTCCCGCTCGCGCTCCTCTCCCGAAATCCCCCGGACCTCCACATATACCCTGTTGCTCCTGTGACGCTTCTCGATCTGCAGATGAACGTCTCCCATCGACGCAACCTGGGGAAGATGAGTGGCGCACAATACCTGGCGTCCAGAGGAAAGTCTTCTCAGTTTTCTGCCGACGCTCTCGGCGGTTTTCCCCCCGATGCCGGCATCCACTTCATCGAAAATCAGAACATCGGCATTGTCAAAATCGGCGAGAATACTTTTCACTGCGAGCATCACACGGGACAGCTCTCCTCCCGAAGCGATCTTTACAAGCGGTCTTGCCGCCTCCCCCGGATTTGCCGAAAAAAGAAATTCGACCGTGTCATGCCCATAAGCCGAAAGTGGGGCCCTGGCTATATCTATGATGAATTCGGCATCCTGCATCGCGAGTTCTCGCAATTCCGCCTTAATGAGGGTTTCCATGATTCCGGCGGCCTTTTTTCTCTTTTCAGAGAGCGTTTCAGCGGCCTGAATCAGCAGAGCTTCCTTTTCCGCCAGTTTCGCCTCGACTGTGTCCAGCAGTGCGTCGGCGGCCGCAAGAGCTTCAAGTTCCGCCTCCGCGTCCTGACGGTATTTGTCTATCTGCCCACCATACTTCTTTTCGAGCTTCTTGATTACTTCAAGCCTCTCTTCGATCCGGTCAAGCCTCTCGGGATCAACATCGTAAAGCTCTTTCTGTTTTCTGAGAGCCAGGGCCGCATCCTCTATAAGAGGACGCCCTGATTCGAGCGCCTGCAGGATTTCAGAGGCACTCGGGTCGATTGCAGCCATTTCCTTCACTTTTGTTATCAGCAAGGAAAGGGCTTCGATGCACGAGCCTTCGGAGCCGTAGACCAGACTATACGCGGTGCCGGCAAGTTCATTCAGCCGGCTCACGTTGGCGGCTATGGTCCGCTCTCCGATCAATTTCTCTTTTTCGCCGTCCTTCACCTGCGCGCTGTCAATCTCGTTTATCTGAAATCTGAGGAGGTCGAGTCTTTGCGCCCTCTCCCTCACCTTTTGCTTCAGAGCGCCTTCTTCGGTCCGAAGCGTATGGACTTCCTCATAGAGCGATTGAACCTTCCGGCACTCTTCGGTGAGCTTTCCAAACGAGTCCAGGAAGTCTCTGTGCCTGTCGACGGAAAGAAGACTCTGATGCTCGTGCTGCCCATGAATATCAACCAGGCATTTACCGATCTCGGCGAGGCTTTGCAGGCTGACCATGGTGTCGTTCACAAAGGCCCTGCTTCTACCGGAAGCAGATACGGATCTTCTCAAGATGAGCTCGTCCGAGAGGTTCATGTCGATGTCGGAGGGAGGCCTGTAATCGCTTATCTCGAAATATGCCTGCACCACGGCCTCCTTTTCACCCGACCTCACGAGATCCGACTGAGCTCTGCTCCCGAGGGCGAGGCCGAGAGAGTCGACAATGATGGACTTGCCGGCCCCTGTCTCTCCCGTCAAGACGTTTAATCCCTTTCCGAAGCTCACCGTGAGATCATCGATAATGGCCAGGTTCCTAATCCTGAGTTCCCTCAGCATCTCTGAAAATAGCAGAAAGAGCAGATCCCTGGCAACAGGAAGTGCTTAGCAGTCAGTAGCATCAATATTTAATAGAGAAGCCTCTCTGATCGCCCACATATTCCTCCCAGGAAACATCTATGTGCGAAACACGCGAACCGGGCGGCCCGTCATAACAGGCTCTAACGGCTTTCTCGATAAGGTTTTTATCTCCCTCAAAGAGGGCCTCAACCCTTCCGTCTCTCAAATTCCTCACCCATCCGTTCAATCCGAAACCGAGAGCGACGTCTCTGGCGAATGCGCGGTAAAAAACTCCCTGTACCCTTCCCTCGATAAACAGATGCGCTCTCGCATTTTCCATGGTGAATACTAATTATACCACACTGTTTTCTGCTACTCTCCGAGGTATGCTTTTCGCACAGCCTCATTGTTCAGGAGATCTTCACCCCCGCCCTGAAGAGCGACTCTTCCATTCTCGAGCACATATCCCCTGTCCGCCAACTTCAAGGCAGCGCGGGCGTTTTGTTCGACAAGGAGCACCGTCATCCCTTCCTTGTTGATTTCCCTGATGATCCTTAGTATCTTGCTCGCAATGATGGGCGCGAGTCCCAGAGACGGTTCGTCAAGGAGGAGAATTTTCGGGCCGCCCATGAGCGCCCGGGCGATAGCAAGCATCTGCTGTTCTCCCCCGCTCAAAGTTCCTCCCATCTGTCTCTCCCGCTCTTTCAAAACGGGAAACAGATCATAGACTATTCCGAATCGGGAGGCCGCGCTCCCTTTTTTTGGGAAAGCCCCCATCTCCAGATTCTCCCGGACAGTGAGCTTGGGGAATATCCTCCGTCCTTCGGGGACCTGGCTCATACCCATCTCGACTATGCGGTGGGGAGGAGCGGCCGTGATGCTCTTTCCTTCGAACAGGATGTCACCCGAGTGCGGTCTCAATACACCCGATATGGTCATGAGCGCAGTGGACTTACCGGCTCCGTTATTTCCGATGAGGCATACAATCTCTCCCCGCCGGATCTCCAGAGATATCCCTCTCAGAGCCTCGACCGGACCGTAAAATGTGCGCACGTTTCTTAGCTCAAGCATAAGTCAATTCGCAATTAACAATCACCCAAATCCGGCGATAAGGGTCATTGCGAGTGAAACGAAGCAATCTCGTCTTTTCCTGTGAGATTGCCACGCACCTTTCAGGTGCTCGCAATGACCGATGAATAAAGCGTTCACTTTTGTTGTCGCTGGATTTGGGAATCAGCGAGTTAAAATGATCATTGATAATTCAGCTTCGTGAGACCCTGTGCTCACGGAAGTTCTTTTTTATTTCTGTCATTGCCCGACTTGATCGGGCAATCCACCCTTCGACAGGCTCAGGGTGACAGTTGTCATGGTGAGCTTGTCGAACCATGGATTATCCGGTCAAGCCGGATAATGACAACTGCTCGATCAAAGTTCGCCATGAATGACGATCGATCATTAATAAACTGATCTTTTCAATGTTCTTTCCCGAGATACGCTTCGATTACGAGAGGATCTTTCCTGATGTCGCCGGGCAAACCTTCGGCGATCTTCACACCGTGATTGATGACCGCGATCCAGTTGGATATGCCCATGACGACCTTCATATCGTGCTCTATCAGCATCACTGTCTTCCCCAGTTCTTTCAGGTTCCGGATCAACTGCATAACCTCGGCGGTCTCCTGGGGATTCATGCCCGCCGTAGGTTCATCAAGCAATATCATCGCTGGTTCGGCAGCCATTGCGCGGGCGACCTCAAGCCTCCTCTGAGCGCCATAAGGGAGACTTCCCGATAGCATATCCCGATAGTCTGCCAGACCGACGAATTCGAGATATTCGGTAGCCTTTTCCCTCACCGTCCGCTCCTCATACCGGAACATTTTTGATCGCAGCACGGAACCGATAAGTCCGGATCGCATTTTGCAGTGCTGCGCTACCATGACGTTCTCGATCACCGTCATCTCCCTGAACAGGCGAATGTTCTGGAATGTCCGTGCTACTCCGAGTTTGACGATTCTATGAGGTTCGAGACCGGTAATATCGGCAGAGGCAAAATGAATAGTCCCTTTTGTGGGTTTTGCAAGGCCGGTAAGACAGTTGAAAATGGTCGTCTTACCCGCTCCGTTGGGACCGATGATGCTCATTATGACGCCGTCTCTTACCCTGAAAGAGACCTCTTCGATGGCCCTTATGCCTCCGAAATGCTTGGTCAGGTCTTTAACTTCTAAGAGATACACCCCTGCCTCCGAGCAGACCCTGAGGTCTGAATATCATGAGGATGACAAGCCCGGCTCCGAGAGCGAGCATCCGGTAGAGTTGCGCTTCCCTGAGCATCTCGGGCAGAACGATCAGAATGAATGCTCCCACTACAACTCCCGCGATGCTCCCAAGCCCGCCGAGTATGACCATGCACACAATGAGGACCGATTCCATAAAGGTGAAGCTTTCCGGAGAAACGAACTGCATTTTGGCCGCGAACAGGGAGCCTGCAAGACCGGCCCAGAATGCTCCGAACGCAAATGCGTAGAGTTTGTACGCGGTGTTGTTGATGCCCATGACGGATGACGCGACCTCATCCTCGCGTATTGCTATCCACGCCCTGCCGATCCTCGATGCACGAACGCGCTGAATAAGGAATACCGTAACCACGGCAAGGAAGAAGACAAGGTAATAGAAGGAGGAGATGCCGGAAAATGAGGTTGAAAGGATTTCAGGGCGGGCAATGCCGGAGATGCCGTTTGGCCCGCGTGTGAGGCTGTCCCAGTTATTGAGGATGAGTCGTGTGATTTCACCGAAGCCGAGTGTGACGATTGCCAGGTAGTCGCCCCTCAGTCTAAGGGCCGGAATTGCCAGAAGAAAGCCCCCAAGCGTTGTCAGAAGGAGAGAGACGGGCAGGGCTGGCCAGAATCCAATGCCCAGCTTGACATTCAGAAGAGCATAGGCATACGCTCCGATGGCATAAAAGGCGGCAAACCCGAGGTTCAGAAGTCCGGCAAACCCCACAACGACATTGAGGCCGAGAGCGAGTATAATGTAAATACCAGCCAGAATCGCCACATCGAGAAGATAATCCCCTGCAAAAAGCGGAAGAGCCAGTAAAACGAGCAAAAACAGGACCCCTGCATATGCCCGCCGCCGAGAGAGAAATTCCGCCATATTGAAAGAAGGCAATTTCGCCTCCAGGGATTTCCTGAGATCAAGCATATATCTGAACAGGAATACAGCGGCGGCAACGGCGAGAAAGAATACCGCCGTGGCACCGGGCCCTTTGAAGGGCAGAAAAAGGAGGGACAGCCAGAGGGCGATGAGAAGAGTTCCGGATATTCTTCCGAGATGCCCTTTAAGGATGGAATTGCAGGAATCGGAGGTCATCACGTCAAACCTTCTCCAGCTCCCCTTTGCCGAAAAGACCTCCCGGCTTCAAGAGCAGGACAAAAATAAGAATAATGAAGGCGTAAGCGTCCTTATATTCCGAAGAAATGTAACTCCCGCCGAGGCTTTCGACAAGCCCGAGAAGGATGCCGCCGAACATGGCGCCCCGGATACTGCCGATTCCTCCCAGAACGGCCGCCGTAAAAGCTTTGATCCCCGCTATGTATCCTATAAAATAGTTGACAAGCCCGTAATACATGGCGACCATAAGCCCCGCAACGGCGGCAAGACCCGAACCGATGACGAAGGTTATGGAAATCACTCTGTCGATATTGATGCCGACCAGGGAGGCCATAACCTTGTCCTGAGCCACGGCTCTCATAGCTTTTCCGGTGCGGGTCCTTCTCACGAAGAACCTGAGGCCGAGCATCAGTAAGAGAGACACCAAGATTATTGAAAGCTGAAGGTATGTCATCTGGACCGAAGCGAACTGAAAACCCTCCGCGCCGAAGATATGGGGAAAGACCTTGTCCGTGGCTCCCTGTGTCAGCATGACGAAGTTCTGCAGGAATATGGAGACGCCGATAGCGCTGATCAAAGGGCTTAACCTGGGTGCATTACGCAAGGGCTTATACGCTATCTTTTCTATGGTATAGCCGTAAAAAGAACAGAATAGCATCGATAAAAAAACGGTAAGTATGAGAGCGAGGGGGAGACTGTAAGCCGTCAGTCCGAGGTACGTAAAAAAGCCGAGGAATATGATGCCGAAGTACGCGCCGAGCATATAGATCTCGCCGTGGGCAAAATTTATGAGTTCGAGGATGCCGTACACCATTGAATATCCGAGAGCAATAAGCGCATATACGCTGCCAAGGGTAAGCCCGTTCACCAATTGCTGCAGAAACATAGAGAGAGTTTAACAGAAACAACCCCCCTAAGTCCCCCCTTATCAAAGGGGGATTAAAGGGAATGAGTCCCTCTTATCAAGAGGGATTAAGGGGATGTAACGCCTTCAATGAGCGGGATTCAGGAGGGTTACTGCCAGAATGTGACCATGGTGTCCCTACATTGCTTATCGAGGGCCGCACCATATAAAATATTTTCAATGTCTGCAAAAAACTATTTTCTGAGCCTTTCACTCAACAAGAAGCTGATCGGCATGATGCTTCTGCTCAGTTTCATCCTCATAACAATCCTTACATTCCTTTATTCACAATCGGAAAGAGCGCTCCTCACCGAGCTTGAGGAACAAACGGCAGAGCTTTCAAAGGCGATACAGGTTGGAGTCGAGGAGGTCACCAGCCTGGGAGCTACCGATGAGATGCGGCTCAGGACATACCTCAAAGAACTCAAAGCCAAGGGCATCAGGGAGATATCGATTATCAGCAACGAAGATGAGGTGGTCGCGAGCACGGATCCGACGAGTGTGGGTGAAGCGGTCGGTCCCAAGAGAAAGGAAAGGATCATCAAGGCGGAGCTCGGTGAGCCTGTGTCGCAGGAGGGGAAGGTCTACAACGTCATCCTCCCGGTGGTTGCCGGGAACGAGCATTACGGCTACATACACCTCAAGATTAATGCTGAAGACTTCTCCGCGATTCTCACGAGCAACGCAATAAAGAGAATCATCGCAACGTCGGCTGTATTCGGACTTGGCATCGTCCTTGCCGTGTTACTCTCCTGGATGTATACGAAGCCGATACACAAAGTTGTCAGCGCCGCCAGAAGTGTTGCGGCGGGCGATCTGACACTCGACCTCACGACTGATCGAAAAGACGAGATCGGGGAATTGACGAGGAGTTTCAATTTCATGGTGGAGAAACTGAGAGAGGAGAGGGCCCTGGAAGAAAAATTGCGGGAGACCGAGCATCTTTCGGGCATTGCGCAATTGGCAAAGAGCATTGCCCATGAAATAAGGAACCCACTGAATTTCATCAGTCTCTCCATCGATCATCTCCGAAAGAAATATGCTCCATCCGACAATTCCGATAGGGAGGCTTTTGAATCACTCATCACAAGCATCAAGCACGAGATCCAACGATTGAACAAACTCGTGGGAGACTTCCTGGATTACGGTAAACCCCTGAGGCTCAGCCTTCAGGAAACGGATTTGAACAGGATGATAGGCGAAGTTGTTGGGCTTGTGCAGGCCAAGGCGGAGAAGGATAGAATCAGCATACATACCCGTCCCGGATACCTTCCGAATCTCTCTCTCGACCCGGAACTGATCAAGACATGTATCTTTAATGTAATATTGAACGCTTTTCAGGCAATGCCGTCGGGGGGTGATCTTACAGTTACTACAAAGGCCGAGAACGGCAAGGCCCTGATCGTTTTTGAAGACACAGGCGTCGGGGTTTCGAAGGATATCCTTCCGAAACTCTTTGACCCATTTTTCTCGACGAAAAATACAGGGCTCGGACTCGGACTGGCGATGACGAAGCGCGTTGTGGAGGAACATGGCGGAAAAGCTGACTTTCAGAGTACGGAAGGGAAGGGGAGCGTGATTACACTGATACTGCCGATGTCGGATCAGCAAGGAACAGGTTAAAATGATCCCAAATCCAGCGACAAGAAATGTCATTGCGAGTGAGACGAAGCAATCTCGTCTCTTCCGATGAGATTGCCGCGCACCCTCTGGGTGCTCGCAATGACGCATCAATCAAGCGGTCACTATTGTTATCGCTGGATTTGGGATGATCATTCTTCATTGATGATTGATTCAAGAATGGATAATTGATTTTCTTGAGGAGGTTCCGTGGCCGTAGTTCTTGTTGTGGATGATGAACCGTTGCAGAGGGATATCCTCAAGACCATACTCGATGACGAAGGATACGAGACCTATGCCGTGCCGTCTGCAGAGGAAGGTCTGAAAATAATGAAAGAAATCAAACCGGACATCATTCTGACCGATCTCAAGATGGAGGGAATGGACGGGATCGAACTGATCGAATCCCTTCCAAAAGAGCCCTTTGAGCCGCCGGCGATCGTGATGACCGCATACGGCACTATCTCCTCTGCGGTAGAGGCGATAAAGAAAGGAGCTTTTGATTACCTGACGAAGCCCCTCGACAAGGATGTGCTGCTAATAACGGTAAAAAGGGCAGATGAAAAAGCCGAACTTCTCAAGGAAAACCTTCGGTTACAGAGGGCCCTTTTTGACCGCTTCAAGATCGAAGGCATCGTCGGCCGTTCGCCCAAAATGATCGAAGCCGTCGAGGTCACGAAAAAGATTTCGTCCAGCAACGTCACGGTTCTGATCCTCGGAGAGAGCGGCACCGGGAAAGAGCTTATCGCACGGGCAATCCATTATAACAGCCCCAGAAAAGCCAGGCCTTTCACGGCCGTGAACTGTGCAGCGATCCCTGAGAACCTTATAGAAAGCGAACTCTTCGGATATGAAGCGGGATCCTTTACAGGTGCTTCTTCAAGGAGCGTCGGTCTTTTTGAGGCAACTAACGGCGGTACTATATTCCTGGACGAGGTGGGTGATCTTCCGCCTCTTACACAATCTAAGATCCTTCGGGTCCTCCAGGACAAAGAAATCAGACGGATCGGGAGCCGCGAGAGCATAAAGGCGAATGTAAGGATACTATCTGCGACTAATAAGGATCTGGAAAAAGAGATAGTGAACAGGACATTCCGGGAGGACCTCTACTACCGTTTGAAGGTGGTCTCGATCGAACTACCGCCTCTTCGTGCCCGGAAGGAGGATATCCCGGATCTGGTAGAATTCTTCATCAAGAAATATAACCAGGAATTCGGCAAGAGGATCAAGGGAATAGAGGAGAACGCCATGCGGGCCCTCCTGGAGTACCACTGGCCGGGAAACATTCGTCAGCTCGAGTCGGTCATTGAGCGAGCGGTCCTTATGGCCGAATCCATGCGCGTCTCGCTTAAGGACATCAAGGGTGAACTGAGGCTGTTCCAGGGCAGGGACATCCTCGACTTCGAACTGCCCGACGAGGGGATCAATTTCGAGGAACATGAAAAAGACCTCTTAAGGAAAGCGATGGAGAAGGCCAACGGTGTGGCTACCAAGGCTGCCAGGTTGCTCGGTATGAGTTACAAAACTTTCTGGTACAGGTGGGAGAAGTTCAAACTCGATTCCCCAAAAAAGGATGCCCTTCCCTAAAAGA